>DAOVSZ010000051.1 GCA_030627725.1 Desulfobulbaceae bacterium | reverse complement strand
TGGGCAACATTCAGGCGATTCGAGGGATTGTCTTTATATATGACAGCCATCCTCTCAATTCTCGGGTCTAGGATCTTGGCGAATGTTATTCCTTCGCGAAAATGTTTCTTCTCAAGCATCCCTGTGACGTTCGAGGCCGGATACCCATATTTTGCGGCGTCATCGTTCACACCTGTAAAGACGACCGGGGTATCCACCTTGTCCTTGAGATAGGGAACAACAAACAGGGACTGCGCATTGTCCTCTGCCGCAATCACTATATCCGGGTTGAATTTCCGGTACAGGTCGAACGCCTCTTTTGCTTTGGCATCTCCTCCGGCAAGATTTTTTTTCGTGTCCATATAAAAATATTTGATTTCAGCGCCCTCTAGAACGGAATCAATCCCCTCCTTGATTGCCTGGTGTTGAGGGTGCGTGGCATGATAACTCATCACCACCAGCACTTTTTTCTCTGTAAGGAAAGAAGGCTTGGCGCTCTTTGCGGCAACCGGCAGGAAAAAGAGAAAAACAAAAAATGGCATGAGCGCTTTGGCGATTGTTCCTGAATGTTTCATAGCAGTTCCTCCCAGAACGGTTTTTTTATCGTGCCATACAGAATATTTTGGGTTTTATGCCTTGTGGAAGTCAAGGTTTTTCTGGCGGCAAGGAGAAGAGTATCCAGGGCGGAAAAGGTGCTGGATATCATGCATCGAGGATCTTGCGGACTATCACCAGCAGATCTTCCATACGGTAGGGTTTGCTGATAAAGTCCTTGGCGCCGGCTTGAAGGAAATCTTTGGAGGACGAATCCTTGGCATAGCCGGTAGCTATGATGACTTTCTGGTGTGGCGATATTTCAAGAAGCTTTTTCAGGCATTTCAAGCCGCCCATTCCCGGCATGTTGACGTCAAGGAGAACGAGGTCGATTGAATCTTTTGTGGAAAGATATATCTTCAGGGCCTCCTCGCCGTCCAGCGCGGTAAGGGTCCTGTAGCCATGATCTTCCAGCAGGCTCTGGGAAAAATCGAGCAGCGTCCTTTCGTCATCAACGAGAAGTAAGGTTTCGTTGCCGCCCGGCATGGACTCGTCTGTGCCGGCTGTATCGTCCAGCATGAAGACTTCCCCGGCTATGATCGGGAGGTATATGGTGAAGGTAGCGCCCTTGCCCGATTTGCTTTTACAGAGAATGGCCCCGTGATGGTTCTGGACAATGCCGTAGACCATGGACAGGCCGAGACCGGTTCCCTTGCCGACCTCTTTGGTGGTGAAAAAGGGGTCGAAGATATGTTTCACTATTGACGGCTTCATGCCTGTGCCGGTATCGCTGACCGTGACCCGGACATATTCGCCTGAGCTGAGGTTGCAGGCCTTGGCAGCAGTCTTGTTCAAGGAGACATTCTCTGTTGTAAAGAAAAGCCTGCCGCCGTCAGGCATCGCATCCCGGGCGTTGAGCCCCAGGTTCATCAGTATTTGCTCGATCTGGAAGGCCTCGGCCAGGATCTTATGCAGGTTTCTATCAAGATCAGTCTCGATGGAGATCATCTTGGGGATCGTCTTTTCCAGAAGTCGGACAACCTGCTCGATCTGCCGGTTCAGGTCAACGGGTTTGAGGGCACTTTCTATCTTGCTGCTGAAGGTAAGGAGCTGGCGGGTAAGCGATGAAGTCTTATGGGCCGCATTGGATATAATTTCCAGCTTCTTATAATCAGGGTCATCCGGGGCTGTTTTACGGAGAAGCAGTTGCGAATAGCCGGAAATAGCCTGCAGGCTGTTGTTGATATCATGGGCAAACCCGCCTGCCAGCGTGCCGATGGCCTCCATCTTCTGCGCCTGCAGCAATTGGGCTTCGAGTTCCTTGCGTTCGCTTATGTCAATAAAGGTCTCGAGCAGAAAGGTCTCATCCTTGATCTTGATCGGGACCACGTTTTTCAGTATGGGGATCGAGAGGCCTGAAGCTGAGAGCGCAATTCTTTCAGCGTTCTCTATTTTTTTCTCCAGGTCGAAAATCGGGCAGTTTCCTTTGGCTGTCGGGCAGACGAATTGATGGCAGATCCTGCCGGTGACGTCATCTTCTTTGTGACCAAGAATCTTCAGGCCGGCAGGATTGATGGAGACGATCTTTCTGTCCGAGGAAACAAGCATGATCCCGAACGGTATATTTTGAAGCAGGGTCTCGGAAAATTCCTTTTCCGTCCTGAGCGCCATCTCCTGCCGCCGTCTGTTGGTAATGTCCCAGAAGATGCCGAGGACGCCGGTGATGGTATTATTACTGTCTCTGATCGGTGTCTTGATTGAATTGATCCAGTAATCCTGTCCGTTTTGGGGGAAAAATTTTTCGAGATCCTCACTTTTCCCAGTTTGTATGACCCGTCTGTCGTTAGACTGGAATTTTCTGGCAAGATCAGCGGGATAGAGATCAAAGTCGGTTTTTCCCACAATATCTTCAGGCGCAATTTTCAAATCATGGGCAAATTGAGCGTTGCACAGGACATAGACAGAGTCTTTGTCTTTGTAGAAAATTTTCTGGGGTAAATTGCCAAGCAGTGTCCGGTGTTTGTTTTCGCTTTCAATAAGAGCCCTGGTGGCGCGAACTCTCTCCGTGATATCGATCACGATGCCGTGATAATAAGTAATGTCCCCCATGTCGTCCCGTCGTATGCGCGTGTGGTCGTCGAGCCATTTAAGTATGCCGCTCTTGGTGATGATCCGGTATGGTTCGTGCACAATATCCTGGGAGAGAGAGGGGGCGGGGTTGGTGATTTCTTCGTTGAACCGGTCCAGGTCGAGGGGAAAGATAATATCCGCATACGAGACTGCGCCTGTGATGAATTCTTCCGCCGTATAACCGAAGAGTTCCCGGACGTTTTCAGAGACATATTCGACCGGCCAGTCTTGGGCGTTTCTCCAGAGAAAGGCAACTGCCGGGCTTAGGCTGATAATCTTGTTGATTTCCTGAAGTTCCTCTTCCGACTGCATCCGTTCGAGGATCATTCTGTTGAAGGCACGCACGGATTGCGAAATTTCATCGGTCCCGTAAATGTCGACCAGATCAGCCCGGCCTGTTTTGCCGAACTCTTTCAGGGAGGTTGTAAGCAGGGCAAGAGGCTTGAAAAGACGGTCGGTTGCGATCAGGGCCGAAGAGAGAAAGAGAGCAAAGAAAATAAGGGCGGCGGCAATAAACCAGTTTGTCTGGGCATGGATCTTACTCATAATATGAGACTCCGGCAGAAGCACGAAAACCGTCCAGCCGGTTGCATTGATCGGGGCGGAGGCGGAGTAGAAGCGCTCATTCTCGACCATGACGTCTGTTACCGTATGTCCTTTATGAAGCGCTTTTTTTACAGCCGGATGGCTGGAAAAATCAAGCGTGCTGATGTTGCCGCTCGAGGTGATGGTGATATTTTCGTCGGAGTGGGCAATGAGGAGCCCCTCACGGCTTACCATGAATGTTGTATGGTCGCTTAGAATGTCCTGGTCTGTAATTTGCCGGTACATCCAGGGGTTTTTGTCCATGAGGCCGAGCGAGCCCATCAGGACTCCCTTGAAGTCACCGTTGCTGGTCAATATGGGGGTGCTGATGGTAAGGGCGAAATGCCCTGTCTTGGTTACATGGATATCAGCGATATATGTTGTGCCGGCTGTTACGACAGCCTGGAAATACTCGCGTGTTGAGCGGGTTTCGCCAATACGTTCCGGGGTGGAAGGCCTGGAAACAATGATGCCGTCGGCATTTAAGGCCGTGAACATGTAAAAATAGGTGCTTGTGCTGTCATAGGCGGCAAGAACGGGATCTGTCCGGGACCTCTCTAATGTTTTGAGGGCGTCAAGTGAGGCGATAGCCTCGAGTTCTCTGGTAGCGGCAAGAATATCGGCATTCAGGGCCACCGCGACTGATTGGGCGCAGTGGGTTATCTTCTCTTTTTCCAGCGCCAGCATTTCCTTGCGCAGCGCAGGGTGCAGAAATGCGATATAGATCAGCAGAGCGATGCCGAGAAAGATAAGAATTCCAAGAATCAGTCTGTTTCGGAGTGAAGAAATCATTTCATTTTTTGTTACTACCCAGGTATTCGGAATTCAGATATTACGATACATTATCAGATATTACGATACATTATACATTAAAAGTGACAAAAATTGTAATGATTACAGAAAGAAGTTTAGGTGGAGTTCCCTGAATCCGGAGACAATCATCATTGTCCCCAGCAGAATGAGAAGAAAATGGACCGTTTTGAGGTAACTGTCTCTCTGGATTCTGTCATAGCAGAAAGAGCCGGCCCAGGTCCCGGCAAGGACAAAAATGACTGAAATTGCAAAAGAGTGGAGCACGTTGGCTGTTGTCAATCCGCTGAACGCATGGGCTGAAGCGATCAGGAGGCCGGTGGCCAGAAAGAACCCTGTCAAGGTGGCCTTGATCGTGGCCTTGGACCAGCCGCTCTGCGTGGTGTAGACGATGGTGGGCGGCCCGCCGGCGCTGAAGGCGCCTGCGATGACACCGGTGCCGAAGCCGGCCAGATATGCCCATATCGGTTTTAAGCGTCGAGGCTTTGGTGGACAGCAAAGCGCGTACATGCAATAGGCGATGAGGATCAGACCGAGCAGGAGCTTAATTTCCGCACTGCCCGCTTCTTTCAGAAATGTCACGCCTACATATATCCCCGGCAGGCATCCCAGGAAGAGGGGCTGTATCTTCTTCCACTCAATATCTTTCCTGAGCTGGACAGCAAGAAAAAACGTTATCACAACACCGTTGAGCATGCAGAGTGGCACCGCTGTTTTTGCGTCTATAAGAAAGACCAGCAGCGGCATTGTCAAAAGGCCTGAACCAAAGCCGGTAACTCCCTGAATGAAACCGGCCAGGAGAAAGATTATACAGATAAGAATGTCGACAGGCATGGGATTGGTTTAAAACCCTATTGGACAGGTTTTATGATAACTTGAAAATATTCTCGAGAAAATACCGGAACCTTCCTGGTATGTATACACTTTTTTGTGACCGGCGCAAGCGTTTGAACGTATAACAGATAGAGGAGATTGACATTGTTATCCCTGTTCAGGTTGGTCGGCAGAGAGTGCCTGAGGATGTTTTTTGATAAAAAGTATCTCTTCTGGATATATGAAGAAGTAGTATTGTCGGTCTCGTAAAAAGCACGAGACGGACGCGTTAACCGTCTCTATCTTATTGAAATCATTGAAGACGAATTCAGCGATTTCGACTTTTTGCGAGGCTGTCAGTATTGACAGGTTACAGCGATATTGGCATTATACTCGAGAAAATAAAGAATTACATTAAAATCTTAAATGAGAGGTGTTGTTATGTTGCGGAGGATGAAACAGATATGTCTTGCGGGCATTATGGTCGGATGCTTAAGCGCACCGGTGTTTGCAGCAGATTATTCATCAATGAGCACGGAAGAGATGGCAGCAATGCGAGGGACGTTGCAGGATGCGACGCAGGAAGAGCGATCTTCCTTTCAGAGTGAGTGGCGGAACCGTATGCAGCAAATGTCGCCCGAAGATCGTCAGCAGTATAAAAAGGGGGCTGGAGCCGGACCACAGGACGGGTCCGCGGCCCGGAACAGGGAGCGGAACAAGGAGCAGAAAAGGGCCGGAAATCAGGTCCGCGAAGAGAGAATGAGACGGATGTCTGTCGGGACGGAGAATGGATCAGCCGGTGGTTCCGGCGGGAGCGGTCTTGGGGCAGGCTATAAACGGCCTGCGGCAAGCGCAGCCGGCACAAACAGGATGGGGGGCGGTCGCGGTCGTGGTGGCGGGAGGAGATAGGCGTCTGAGGTCAGAGGACGGAAGACCGGGGGGAAGGGCCATCTCATTTCCTCCTTACGCTTTGAGGCAGGAAGTGTTACCCTGCATAAAACGAAGTGATACTTTCCTACTTCAATAACGACAAAGGAGGGAGCATGAACATATTATTTATTATTTCTACCAGCGATGGCGAAACAATTTACAATGCCATGCGCCTTGCAAACGTTGGCGTGAAAAAAGGCGACGAAGTAAGCGTTTTCATGCTAGGCAAGGGTGTGCTTTTTGAACAGGCAAGCACGGCAGAATTTAATGTTATGGAGCAGGTGAATCAATTTGAAGGCGATTTTTATGTCTGAGGTGTTTGCATGAAATCCCACGGTCTGGAGGGATCAAGCGCTTGTCCTATTGGTTGGATGGATGATTTATACGAAATATCAAGGGAATCAGATAAGGTTTTAACCTTTTAAAATTGGTAACTATTGTCGGTCTCGCAGATAGCGAATGTAATGAGACTTCGAAAAGCACGAGACGGACGCGTTAACCGTCTCTATCTTGTTCGTAAGACTTGTGTTTTGTATTTTGAAACGCCTAGTCGAACAATCCCGCTGCAAGCGGAGGGCCTTGTGCCCGTGATTGAAATCATTGAAGACGAATTCAGCGATTTCGACTTTTTGCGAGGTTGTCATTATTCAGCAGCACCCCACCCCGGTAAGCACCCTCAACAACTGGGCATAAACCCCGATTTCGAGTTTCGTTCCTCGCTTACCTGCACGCGATCGGCGAAATAAATATGGAAGAACTTCTTGAAATCAAAGAAGAAATCGCCGAACAATTGCAGCCGGCAGCATTTTTCTTTTTTGGAAAATGCTGCCGGCTTTTTTTGTCAATATGATTCCGGTTGGTTGACTTGAATTTCTGTAACTATTCAGCAGCACCCCATCATTTGCCGTGAACAGAGACCCCAGAACCGTGAATTTCAATCAGGAGTTTTTTCAGTGCTTGATAAGGTAGAGACGGGTATAATATAAGATTCATTTTCTGGAAATAGGATCAAAAACAAATCGCTCAAAATTTAGAGGTATTATTAAGGATGGCAAAACATATCAATCTGTTGTTTCGAAAGGTCCGTGAGGATATGGAGTATTGCTATATCATCGAATCATCCGGTCCGCTGCCGGATGTGGACCGATTGCGTCATCTGTTTGCAGACGGATTCATCCGGGAGAGTGTTGCGCTTTCTTCCCATTTTTCGCCGGATACGGTGGTGGAGGTCGGCCCGCGTTTGAATTTCGCCACTGCCTGGTCCTCCAATATGGTCTCTATCTGCCATGCCATCGGTCTTACGAGTGTCTCGCGGGTTGAGCGGTCACGGAGATATTTCGTTGATGCGAAGACCGATCGAGAAAGTTTTGCCGCTTCCCGTCATGACAGGATGACAGAATGTGTCTATTCCGAGTCCCTTGCAACCTTTGAGACCGGGATCGTGCCGGAACCGGTCTATGAGGTGGACCTTATCGCCAAAGGACCGGATGCATTGCAGGAGATTCCGGGGATTTCGATGGACGAGTGGGACCGGAATTTTTATTACAGCTATTTTGTTAAGAAACACGACCGGAACCCCACCATCGTCGAGATAATGGACCTTAACAACGCCAACAGCGAGCACTCAAGGCACGGTTTTTTCAGGGGCAGACAGGTCATTGACGGGGTCGAGATGGAAGAGACCTTGATGGGGCTTGTGCAGTCAACCCTTGCTGCGAACCCGACCGGCAGTGTGATTGCATTCAAGGACAACTCAAGCGGTGTTGAGGGAAGAACGATCAGTACCATTACTCCGGAAGAACCAGGGACGCCGTCACCGCTGACGCCAAAGGATGTTCCGTATCATATTATCTTTACCGCGGAGACCCATAATTTTCCGACCGGGGTCGCGCCTTTCCCTGGGGCTGAGACCGGCACCGGCGGCAGGATCCGTGATATCCAGGGGACGGGCAGGGGCGGCTATGTGGTGGCAGGGACTGCCGGCTATTGTGTTGCCAACCTGAACATCCCGGGATACGACCTTCCCTGGGAAAAAGAGAAGTTTGAATGCCCTTTGAACCTGGCCGGCGCGCTTGATATTGAAATCGAGGCGAGCAACGGCGCTTCCGACTATGGCAATAAATTCGGCGAGCCGCTTATTCAGGGCTTTACCCGTTCATTTGATATGCGTCTTTCCAATGGCGAGCGATGGGGTTTTTTGAAGCCGATCATGTTTACCGGCGGTATCGGCCAGATCGATGCCGGGCATACGGAGAAGGATGAGGCGGAAAACGGCATGCACATCATCCAGATCGGAGGGCCGGCCTATCGGGTCGGGTTCGGGGGCGGGGCCGCCTCGAGCATGCTGCAGGGAGATAATGTCGAGGACCTCGACTTTAACGCGGTCCAGCGCGGGGATGCGGAGATGGAGCAGAAGATGAACCGCGTCATCCGGGCCTGTAACGAGATGGAAGAGGGTTCTCTTGTCGCCGTTATTCACGACCAGGGGGCGGGCGGACCAGGCAACGTCCTGAAGGAGTTGGTCGAAAAGGACGGCGGACGCATCGACATCAGAAAGATCAACGTCGGCGATCCGACCATGAGTGTTCTGGAGATTTACGTTGCCGAATATCAGGAAAGAAACGGTTTTCTGGTGAGACCTGAAGACCTTGATCAGTTCAAGGCGATCTGTGAACGGGAAAAGGTGGGATGCGAGGTTCTGGGCGAGGTCACGGGTGACAGCCGTTTTGTGGTTAATGACACCCTGAACGACACCACCCCGGTTGATCTCGATCTTGATGAGGTCCTTGGCAACATTCCGCAGAAGTCTTTTGAGGACAATCGGGTTGATCCGAAGCTTGCGCAGCTTGCGTTGCCGGACGACCTCAGTGTAAGAGAGGCGCTTCACGATGTTTTTCGTCTGGTGGCGGTCGGATCAAAGCGGTTTCTTACCAACAAGGTTGACAGGAGCGTTACCGGCCTGATTGCCAGGCAGCAGTGTTGCGGGCCTCTGCAGGCAACGGTTTCAGATGTGGCGGTCATTGCCCAGAGTCATCTCGGGCTTTCCGGGGCGGCTACCGCAATCGGCGAACAGCCGATCAAGATGCTTGTTTCTCCTTCGGCAGGGGCGCGGATGGCTGTTGGCGAGGCCCTGACCAATCTTGTCTGGGCAAAGGTGGACAACTTGGATGCGGTCAAGTGTTCCGCCAACTGGATGTGGGCGCCGAAATTGTCCGGCGAAGGCGCTGCCATGTATGATGCCGCCTGCGCCATGCGTGACGCCATGGTGGCTATCGGCATTGCCGTGGACGGCGGTAAGGACAGTCTCTCAATGGCCACCAGGGTTGGCGCTGAAACTGTGAAGTCACCAAGAGAGCTTGTTATCTCGGCCTATGGCACGATGGAAGATATTACCAATGTGGTCTCGCCGGATATCAAGAGACCCGGAAAAAGCGTGCTCTACTCGATCGATTTTGGCAGCGGCAAAAACCGTCTGGGCGGCTCCGCCCTGGCCCAGGTCAGCGGGCAGTCCGGAGCGGAATCGCCGGACATGGATGATCCGGCGTTGGTTCGGCGCGCCTTTCTGGCGGTGCAGGAACTCATTGGTGCAGGAAAAATCCTTGCCGGACATGACAGGAGTGACGGCGGTCTGATCACGACGCTGCTTGAGATGGCCTTTGCCGGCAATTGCGGCCTTGAGATTGATCTTACAGGGGAAGCTTCTCCTCTTGAGCAGCTTTTCTCCGAAGAGCTCGGTCTCGTGTTTGAGTGTTTGCCGGAAGAGGTCAAAAGTGTTGAAGCAATTCTTGTAGCTCAAGGGGTCACCGGTATAGCAATCGGCAGCACAACACAGGAGAAACAGGTCCGGGTTGTGGTCAGCGGCGCAACCGTGCTTGACGAGGACATGCTTCTTCTGCGCGGTTGGTGGGAAGAGACAAGTTATCAGATTGAGCGGCTCCAGATGAATCCTGCCTGCGCCGAACAAGAAAAGAGGCATATCTATGACCGGAAAGGCCCGTCGTATCATCTTCCCTTTGCGCCGACAAAGACCGTTCAGGATGTGATGACGGCGGCAGACAAGCCAAAGGTCGCAATCCTGCGTGATGAGGGAAGCAACTCCGATCGTGAGATGTCAGGGGCCTTTTATGCAGCCGGTTTTGAGCCCTGGGACGTGTCCATGACCGACCTTCTTGAAGGCAGGATCTCGCTCGACATGTTCAGGGGGCTTGCTGCTGTCGGCGGTTTTTCCTATGCGGATGTTCCGGAAAGCGCAAAAGGCTGGGCCGCCACCATCCTCTTTAATGAGCGGTTGAAGAAGATGTTTGACGATTTTTATAACCGTCCTGACACCTTTACCCTGGGCGTGTGCAATGGCTGCCAGCTCTTCGGCCTCCTGGGCTGGGTCCCCTGGCAGGGTATTCTGCCGGAGATGCAGCCGAGGTTCGTGAGGAATACCTCTGAGCGGTTCGAGTCCCGCTGGTCCACCGTCAAGGTCTTGCCTGGAAAATCCATCATGCTCAAAGGAATGGAAGACCTTGTCTTCGGCATCCATGTTGCCCATGGCGAGGGGCGGCTTGTCTTTCCGGACCCATCGATCGAAAAGAAGGTTGTGGAAGAGGGGATGGCGGTATTGGCGTTTGTTGATGATGGCGGCGAGACGACGGAAAAGTATCCGTTTAACCCGAATGGCTCTCCGGGCGGCATAACCGGACTCACCTCTCCGGACGGCAGGCATCTGGCCATGATGCCGCACCCGGAGCGATCATTTCTCGCCTGGCAGGCGCATTGGCTGCCTGAGGACATGAAGAGAAACCTGCCGGTCTCGCCCTGGCTCAGGATGTTCCAGAATGCCTATGCGTGGTGTATGAAAAATTAAGGGTAGACTGAATCGTTGAGAGAGATCGCATCTTTTTCCGGATTTCTGAAGTAGAAATTCCGAAAAAAAGGACTTTTTGGCGCGAATGGATCTCTGAAACCCTAGCTTTTTCGTGTCAGATAGAATTTTTTGTGTTTAAATATTTTATGATTTTAATAGGTTAGTGACTTTTTGTGCGCTCGCACAAAAAGGTGTTGGCGTATATTTTGCATATGAATGGCCGCAATGTTCTGTAATAAGAAAATGGTTTTTTGCTGTTTAATTAACAACTTAAGTGTTTGACGTTGAGACAAAAAAGGTCGTTTTTTGTTTACAGACGATCTGTTAGGTTTTATATTTGACTGCTTAAAAATTTTTAAAAAAAAGAGTGGTCTAAAAAAAATCAAAAAAATAGAAGGAGCTTGTATTGACCATGCTTAATTTTCGGGATGGGTACGTACGCAGGTTCAAAGTAGTTCCGATGGCAGCGGCAGTCGCCGCAATGCTATCTTTTTCTTCTCTTTCACATGCAGCGGTAACCGGCGAATGCGGGAGTTGCCATACCATGCACAACTCACAGGATGGTGAAACCATGGCTGTGGGCGGCTCGAATGTGGGGTGGGGAGATGTTAATGATTCCGGCACACCGGATATGGAAGGTGATTCTCAGGAAACGCCGCATCAGAATCTTCTTATTGCAGGCTGTGTTGGATGCCATTCCGCTGTCACCGATGACACCATCGTGACTGTAGGCTCCAACGATATTCCAATCGTCTTTAATACCACCGGGTATCCGTCAGAGCCTCTGGCTGGCGGTAATTTTTATCATGTCTCTCAAGGAGCTGCCTTTGACGGCTATGGGCATAATGTCTATGGTATTTCCAATCCTGATGAAGTTCTTGATGAAGCGCCCGGCAGCGGCATCGGAACTTGCGGCGGCAGTGTAAGCTGCCATGCCTCACTTGCAGCTTCTCCGGCCGAAATGGCAGATGCAGGAGTTACTGATGTGGTCATGGAAGTTTCCTCACATGCACTGGCCCAGGCACGGCTCAGAGGAATGGCATTTGATATAGTTGCTGATGATCAATGGCATGATTA
>DAOVSZ010000165.1 GCA_030627725.1 Desulfobulbaceae bacterium | reverse complement strand
TGATAATTTCTGCAGCAAGATTGATCCTCTCTTAATTTTTAGCTTCCTGCCTCTTACGGTCTTCGGGGAACCGTCCTAAACCGATCCCTTCGATAAAGTATTTCGTCCAAATTACAGCTTTTTTTGTATATATAATTGTGATAAGATCCGGATATACCGCGGAAAATATGGATGTCTCCTAATGGTAAATGGTAAATGGCCGCTGGATCGGAAACATGTTCTTAAAACCCAGATCTCGCATCACAACTGTTGAAGGTTCAAGCTGGCGCGCTTATCAGGGCCGGCTAAAGCAGGCTGAAAGAAACACCGCTAAAAAACAATTTATGCGCCGGCATTTAAAATTTATTCTGCTTTTAATTGCCGTCTCTTTTGCAGTTTATCTCTCCATTACCGGATCTTTCGGGTCGCTTCACGATAACCCCAAAAAGACGCCTATAGCCGTCGACGACCCAACGACTTCCCCAAAAGCCGAGGCATTGATATCCTTTAACAAGGATGACATTCATCATTTTATCGACAGCCGCCACATAACAAATTTAGATGACAATTCCTTTGAGATTCAAGCGTATGGCAAACGCCTGCTGGTGCAAACCAGCATCGATCCATCCCTGCAAAACTATCTCATCAAAAAATTAGACCGGAAAAATTCAAGCCAGATCGGTATTGTTGCCATGGACCCTGAAAATGGCCGCATTCTGACCATGGTGGGGTACGACAAATCAGATCCTTTAAAGAATCCGTGCATTGAAAGCGCCTTTCCGGCTGCCAGCATTTTCAAAATCATCACAGCGGCAGCCGCCATTGAAAAACACAACCTACGGCTGGATTCGGAACTCCAGTATAACGGCCGCAAATACACGCTGTACAAATCCCAGCTCAAAGAAAAAACAAACAAATATACCCGCAAAATTTCACTGAAAGAAGCCTTTGCCAAATCGGTAAATCCGGTATTCGGCAAACTCGGGGCGCTGTATCTGGGAAAAGAAGAACTGGAATCCTATGCCGAGGCATTTGGATTTAACCACTCGATTAATTTTGAAATATATCTATCCCCCAGCCTGACCATTATTACGGATGAGCCTTATCAATGGGCTGAGATAGCCAGCGGATTCAACCGGCAGACAAAGATGTCGCCGATTCATGGCGCTTTAATCGCGGCAACCATATTC
Source organism: Desulfobulbaceae bacterium (assembly GCA_030627725.1). Taxonomy (GTDB): domain Bacteria; phylum Desulfobacterota; class Desulfobulbia; order Desulfobulbales; family DAOVSZ01; genus DAOVSZ01. Next base: position 5,206 of record DAOVSZ010000165.1, on the reverse strand, counting down.
AACCAGGGCAGACTCATTGAGCCCACCATCGTTGATCGAATCACTGGCGAGGGGGGTGCTGAGCTGTATCGCAGCCAACCCGCCACTATCAATCAAGCCTTTGCGCCGGAGACATCAGATGCATTGGATGAGCTGATGAAAGCCACCATTCGATCGGGTACCATGAAAAGCGCATTTCGCAGATATCGAAAAGACAAAATCATTTCCCGGCTTGAGATCGGCGGGAAAACCGGCACGATCAACAATAAGACCGACGATGTTAAATATGACTGGTTTGTCGGGTATGCCCAGGACAAGGCCGGAGACGGCAAACTCATCCTATCGGTTCTGGTCGCCCATGAGAAATATATCGGTATCCGTGCAACCCAATACGCGATCATGGCGTTTAAAAAATACTTCAAAAGCCATTTTGCCAAATCAGATAAGCCGCACATGTCGGACCCGGGTTGATTTCAGATTCTAATTATCGGAAATTACACCGCTTTCCATAATGATGTTCCGAAATACGGAATTGCGGTCAGGTGTGATCTTCTGCTATGCCAATGCTACACAAAGCCAGCCCCTGCCCTCTGTCCTGGCCCAGGCGCAAATAGGTCGGTCCGCCAACACTTCAAAGCGTATCCCTTGTTCACTGAAGTGAGGCGCCTCCACCCGTACATCAAGGGGATCAAAGCGGCTGAAGCCGGCCCCGGTTGCCTTGACCGACGCTTCCTTTGCGGACCATATCAGGGCGGCTCCTCGAGCGGTATCGTTGTGGCAAAGCGCCCTGGCGCTATCCAGTTCTTCCGGTCTAAACGCTCTGTCAAAAGGATAACCAGCGGTAAACTCCTCGGGATAGGCCACGTCGATACCCACACGCCCCTTGCTGGACATGGCCGCCCAGAGCTGTCCCTTGCCATGACTGAAGGACAATGATGGCCCCTGTTTGTCCCCCAGAAGAAGACCAGGTTCTCCCAGAGCGCTCTTGTGAAGGGTCAGCGCGTTTTCATCGGAAGGGAGATTCCAGCGTGGATCAAGCCGCGCCAGTGCCTGTAGTAGCACAAGGGCCAGGCCGGTCTCTGCCCCACGCCCCGATTTGGTGAAGGCGAACACCAAGCATCCCCCTGGGACAAGATGGCTCAGGGTGTGTATCGTCCCGTGTGCGATATGATCTTGGCCCCGAGGGCATGCTGCCGGCTCCCGGCGTCTTACTCTCATGGGTTTTATACCCTCTTACGGATTGAATCGATTCATACGTATGGAAAGGATCTGCATGATGGGTATGCCGCTCTCGTCAACAGCTCGGGCGTCCCATGTAAAACCCTGATCGTCCTGGGAGCGAAGCCGTGCTTCGAGGGCGCAGCGCTCTCCATCTCTGGCGGAACGGGTAAAACGCATTTCCTCTATACCGGCGGGAATCAGACTCCAGGACGCCTCCTCTTGCCGGATGGCAACGTAGAATGCGAAAAGGTGCATCAGCGATTCCAGGAGATAGGGTGAATACTGGTAACGGGCCCGGTCCAAACCTGCGATATCCGCCTGCTCCCGGTAAACCATATCTCCCTTTATGATCCCGGGCCCGGTGCCGTGGATCGTCTCAAGTACGCGGTAGCGTCCTTTGAGGCCGGTGCGCTGTTCGTAGCTATCCTGGATCTCATGGGGTTCCATGGGACGTGTGTCCAGGTCATTTGTTTTTACGTCAGACTCCGGCCAGGGGGGCAGGGAGGTTGTGCGGGGTCCGAGAATGACCTGTCCCCGATAATTTGTGGACCACCTGTCCAGGTGGCGTCCCGAAGGGGATATATCCGCACTGGAGAGCTGGACATCACAGCGGACCCCTTGCCCTTGACCCGCATCCTCTTGTCTTCGGCAAGTGATGCGGGCTTCCCGCTCCATGTCTTGAGGACATTCCAGGATGTCTTCGAACTTCAACCGCCGCACACCGAGCACACTCAAATAGGGATAGAGCAAACGGGCTGCCTCCAGGAAGGTCTCTACGGCCATGATTCCGGAGACCAGAGGATGCTTGAGGTTCTTGAAGGGTTTGTGATCTTCGAGCCAGAGGTCATAGGCCTGAGAAAAAGTCCGTTTGGCGACCAACTCGCCATTTATAAGATCCATTTCGTCCACGGCTTCGATCATGGGGAGATCGCTGTTGCGGAAACGGACCCCGTTCGCCTCATCCGCATCTGATTGGGCCGGTTCGACCAGGGTCCCCTTGACCGACGGGAAGGTGCGGGCCGGTGCTATCCAGGATTGCCGGGGCGGGCCCAGAAACAGCTCACGGCAGAACATCTGGGCCAGCTCGTCGGCGTGAACATAGGCGGGCGCCAGTCCCTTGAGCTCCATGAGCTCCTTAACCTCCGGGTTTTCGGCCATGCCTGTCCCCTCGATGGGAGGCAGCATCAAGGCCTTTGCAATCAGACCCTCATGAGAGGCCGCCCAGGAGCGCAACAGTGCGGAAAGCGATCGGTTTGCCGCACAGTAGTTGACCTGACCGACGTTGCCCTGGATAGCCACGAGCGAAGAGAGTGCCGCAAAGAATCGCAGGCCGCTGTTTTTGGCGGCGCGGTAAAGATTCCAGCCGCCCAGAAGCTTTACCTCCAGGACGCGTTTGAAGTCCTCGGGCGTCATGAACTCCATGAAGGTGTCCTTGATGAGACCGGCCCCATGAATGATCCCGTCTATCCGGCCGAACTGCTTTGCCACCTGGTCCAGCGTCCGGGTAACTTTTTGGGAATCTGTTACGTCACAGCAAAGGTACGAGGCTTTGAGCCCCAGTGCGCAAAGCCGGGACACGTTGCGGGCGATATTCAGTCCTGCCAGGTTCTTTAATGTCTCTTCATCCGGTTGGTCGCCCTTGGCAACGAACCCTATCTCTTTCGAAAGCCGGGGCAAAGCTTTTTCAGCGGTACCGCTGATATTGCGCAAGGTGCTGTAAGCCGCGGCAGGGTCCAGCTCGGTTCGACCCAGTAACACAATCCGAGGCTTGAAGGGAGCCAGCGCTCGGGCGATACGGTAGGTAACGCCTTTGGCGCCGCCTGAAATCACGATCACATCGCCGGCCCCCAGTTCAAGTTCGGGCGCGCGCGTCAAAGACAGCGGCGCATTAGAGGCTTTGATGGAGAAAACCTCCTGGTCGTGGTAGATCAATTGAATGAGCGGATTACCGGTGTCAAGGGCCTGGTCCAGCGCGCCTTTGAAGTCTGTGCGGGTATCTAGTGCCACACTGCGAAACAGCATGGATTCGTACTCATGGGCTGCGGCCAGGAACATGCCCAAAATGCCTTCTGCGGCCAGCGCTTCAGCTGTGTGGGATTGAACGCCCCGAAGCAGACTCAGGCAAAAGGCCCTGTTCTTTGAACTCATGAGACTTTTTAAACAGCCGAAAAACCCGGTCAGAAAGGCCGCCGTGTCCTCTGTTCCCGAGAGACCGGAATCCGATTCGCCCTCCAGAACCAGGACAAGACCTGCCAGGGATGGAGCCTCTTTGAGCCTCTGCGCGGCGTTTTGCGCGCCCTGCGTCGTGCGCAGATCGAACATGCCGTTTTCGCTTTGACCCAGACAGTCCAGATGCAGGAGGCGGGCCTCAAACCTGCTCTCCAAAAAACGGGATAGGTCGGCAGCCGGAACAGACCGGGGATGCATTCTGAGCACCGCTACCGTCTGACCCGGTTCGAGTGTGAGAGGGTTGATAGCGGCAGTAGGGAGCCCCACCTCTTCCAGGACCAGCCGTTTGATTGGTTGCTTTTGACGGACGTCTTCAAGCGATTCATTTGCCAGGTCCGTGGGAGGGTCAAGGGAGGGGTGATCGAGCGGTTGTTCGGCCGGGGCCTCTTTTTCGGTTAGGCCCGCCAACCCCTCGATGCAGTTCGCAATCTCCCGCACGGTGCGCAAGCCCACAAAATCCTCGACGTTCACGGCTATTCCGAACTGGCGCTCAATATCGTCCATGATCACGGGCAGCCGGCTCGAACGGATGGCAAGATCCTTCCGGATGTCCATGTCGGGCTCAATCTCGTCCCGTTCATACCCGGTCGCATTCATGATGATCTGGATGACTTGTTCCACATAATTGACTGTCTCTTCCCCACCCTTTTGGGGAATGGGCTCGGAAAGGGGAGTCGCTATATCTGTCTCCTGGCCGGGCAGTGGAGCGGGGCGTGCGCTTCTCTCCACAGATTCAACCTGAGGTAGGGGTGCGGGTGAGCCCCCAAGGATTTGATCGAGACGTTCCCGGGTAAAATCGGGATCCAATTCACGGCGAACCGCCTCCAGAACCTGCGGTTTAATAATTCTACCGAAGGATTCCAGGACAAAGGCGTTGATCTCACGCTGTACAATGGCAGCCACCCGGTTATCGGAAGGGGTGGGGGTGAGGACCTCCGGCGGAGGGGATGAGACGCGCCGTTGGTCTGCCGTCTCCAACAGGGCAACACCATTCTGCTCTAGATGCCCTAGGGCAAAAAGGTGTGCCACCCCTGCTCGATAGATGGAGACCTCTCCCTCCGGCATACAGGTGGGGACGCACACGGCTTGCTCCAGGGTTTCTCCCACAAGGTTACAGAGCGTATCCTTGGGACCGATTTCGACAAAGAGCCTGATGCCGAAATCATCCCAGAGGGTCTTGACATTCTGCATCCAGTGCACCGGTGACTCCAGGTGGGCCATGAGTATCTCACGTATCCGGTTCGGATCGTCGGGATAGGGTTTCTTGGTGGTATTAGACACCACCGCAATTCCGGGGCGGTGAAAGGGAATGTCTGAGACAAAGGCTGCCATCTCTTCACGGATCACTTTCATGATCGGCGAGTGAAAGGCCATGCTCACCTTGAGCTGGGTGGCCTTATATCCCTCACGCTTGATCTCTGCCATGAGCGAAAGCACCGGCTCCGTATCCCCGCCAAACACCACCTGGTGGGGTGAATTGAAGTTGGTGAAATAAACGTTGTCGTATCCTGCTGCCTTCTCTTGCAGATATTCCATTGGCGCGTCCGCGGCGATCATGATGCCCGGATCGCCCCGCAGTCCACTGGCCTTGTCCATGCATTGAGCCCGCTTATTCACAATCCGCAGGCCGTCTTCATAGGAAAATACCCCGGCGACACTCAAGGCCACGAGTTCTCCCAGACTGTGTCCGGCCATGGCCGCCGGCTTGGCCCCCATGGACATCAGTTGCTGCACCATGGCAAACTCCATGGTGTAGAGGGCCGGTTGCTGCCAGCGT
>DAOVSZ010000143.1 GCA_030627725.1 Desulfobulbaceae bacterium | reverse complement strand
TTCGGCAGTGTTGAGGATGCCATAACCTGTCTCAAGAAGGGTGCGGCGGATTATATCCTTAAGCCGTTTGACATGGATGATCTTACCATCAGAATCGAGCGGTTGCTTGAAATGCAGGCTATCAAGGCAAGGTGCGTCTCGCTTGAAGAGTGTTACAGGCAGGCCATCCACCCTATCATAGGCTCCAGTCCCGCCATGCAGTCACTATTGAAAATCATCAGTCAGGTGGCGGTGACCGACTCAAGCGTGCTTGTCAGCGGTGAGTCCGGGACCGGGAAAGAGCTCGTGGCGGCAGCCATTCATCACGGCGGTCGCCGTGCAAGCGGCCCTTATATCAGGATAAACTGCGGCGCCATACCTGAAGGGCTTCTGGAATCCGAACTCTTCGGTCATGAAAAGGGGGCATTTACCAGCGCGGATTCGAGGAAGACAGGACGCGTTGAGATGGCTGACGGGGGCACGATCCTTCTTGACGAAATCGGTGATCTTCCGCTGCCGCTGCAGGTCAAACTGCTTCGGTTTCTGCAGGAAAAGGAGATTGAACGCGTTGGCGGGTCCCATACAATAAAAATTGATGCGCGTGTTATATGCGCTACGGCAAAAAACCTCCTGGATGAAGTGAAATCCGGGAGATTCCGCGAAGACCTGTTTTACAGACTACAGGTCATTCCTTTGGAAATTCCCCCGCTTCGGGAACGAAAAGAGGATATCCCGGAGCTCAGCCGGTATTTTCTTGACGAGTTCAGCAGAGAACGCGGTGTTTCCTTTTCCCTTTCAGAAGAGGGGCTTGATATCCTGATGGCGTATGATTTCCCGGGGAATGTCAGAGAGCTCCGGAATATTATCGAACGTATGACAGTCCTTGCCCCTTCGCCCGTCCTGCATCCCTGGAACCTGCCGTTGGATATCTCCGATAAAAACATCGAACAGCATGGTGAGGGCCTCAACCTCGCCGATGCTGTGGAACGCGCGGAAAAAGACTGTATTATGAAGGCGCTGAAGAAAGCCCTGGGAAAGAGGACAAAGGCGTCGGAACTGCTCGGGATCAGCCGCAAGAACCTCTGGGAAAAGATGAAACACCTCAACATAATTTACTGATAAGAGAAGATCCTGATGTTTTGCTGTATGTGAAGTGCTGCTACCGTTTGGTAGCACGCGTCTGCCCTCAAACGCTACGCATCGGTAGCAATGTTTCGTTTTTGCATCTTGTTCATCCCAATTTTGTAACTCCAGGTGTGAGTAGAAAGTTACTAAAAACTCCAGCCTGTAACTGCTGAGCAGTTACCCCAATTTTGTCTCGCCATCTGCAACAAAGTTACAAAAAACACCAGCCTGTAACTGTTCAGCAGCGCTTCAGATGTGCACAAGCAGGCTGCCGAGCTATAGTTAGCTATGCGAGAAGGGCTGATCGTGTGCAGATGGAGCGCTGCTGAGCAGTTACCCCAATTTTGTCTCGCCATCTGCAAGAGCACGGAGGCCCGAGCTGTCATGTACTGTGATTTTGGAGCCATGGATGGAGACGAAATTCTGACTGCTCATTCGTGAAAGGATGCGAGATAAAGTTTCCGGTACCGTTCCCATGAGGCTTGCGAGCTGACTTTTTGAAATATTGAGCTGAAATTCCTTCGAATCGTTGTTCTGGGCGCTCAAGTACAGAAAATGGGCGGCAAGCCTGTTCGGTACTTCCTTGAGGGAAAGGTCTTCGATCATCATGGCAAACTTCTTCAGCCGCATGGACATGGACGCCATCATGTTCATGGCCATGGAAGGGTTTTCGTGAATGAGCGAGATGAACTCCTTTCGCGGGACAAAAAAGAACGTGCTCTTCTTCAGGGCTTCAGCATGGGCGGGAAAGGTCGAACCGGTGAAGACCGCCACTTCGGCGAACGGTTCACCCGGTCCGAAGATGTGCAGGATCTGTTCCTTGCCGTCCATGGAGAGCTTGAAGATCTTGACGGTCCCCTCGGCAACGACAAAAAAACCTGTCGCTTCATCTCCTTCGGAAAAAATTGTCTGCCCACGGTCATACTTGCGGCTGACAATGATTTTGGACAGCTGATCGTATTGGCTGTCGGTCAGTCCCTCAAAGAGCGGGATGGTGGCAAGTTGAGAGGAGATAGTCATAGGTCAATGTCATTAACTTAATAATTATTCATTGGCAATTGATTATTGATTATAACACTACCTGGTTTATCGCTCGTGCGAGATCATCAATCTGATACGGTTTGGTGACTGCGGCGCAGAACCCGTATTTATTGCAGTCTGCCATGATCGGGTCGTTTGAATAGCCGCTTGAAACGATGACCTTTGCCTGCGGATTAATGTCAAGAAGTTTTGTCACCGCTTCCTTGCCGCCCATTCCAGCGGGGATTGTAAGGTCCATGATCACAACATCTACCGGATGTTCGGTATCCTGCAGACGTTGATATTCTGCGATCGCCTGTTCACCATCGTTAACCGGCACGACCTCATAACCGAGGTACGTGAGCATGCCGTGGGCCACCTCTCTGACCGACTCTTCGTCGTCCATCACCATCACCGTGAGTTTTCCTCCAGCAGGGTGCGGGACTTTTTCTTCCTCTTTTTCCTGTTGTTGCGGTTCTTTCGTGAGTGTTGCCGGCAGGTAGATGGTAAATGTCGTACCGACACCTGGAAATGATTGAGCAGAGATATGACCGTCATGCTTGCTGATTATGGAATGGGTTATAGTGAGCCCCAAACCGTTTCCTTCCTTTCTGGTGGAGAAATAGGGGTCAAAAATACGACCGATAACACTTTTCTCGATTCCGGAACCGGAATCGGTGATGGTGATCTTGACATAGTTTTTTTCCTTGGGCAGGAAGAGTCCCTGCTTCTTTAAGACATCAACGTTACTGCACTGGATATTGATAACGCCGCCATCCGGCATGGCCTGGTCGGCATTCATGATCAGGTTCTGAATGACCTGGCTTATCTGTCCCTTGTCAACTTCCACCTGCCAGAGATCATCAGCAATATCATACTGACAGACGATCGTTCCACCACGAAGGATAAATTCGGCGGAATCCTTGATGACCTCTGGGATAGAGGCGGTTTCCTTGACCGGCTCGCCTCCTTTTGAAAAGGTGAGGAGCTGTTGGGTAAGGTCCCGGGCCCGCAAGGTCGCCTTTTCCGCCTCAGAAAGAAGTGAGGCGATTTTTTCCTCCGGATCAACCAGCAAGGCGGCCAGGTTCAGGTTGCCCAGAATTGCCACAAGGATGTTGTTGAAATCATGGGCGATACCGCCTGCTAAAACACCAACCGACTCAAGCTTCTTTATTTTGATGAGCTCCTCTTCCATCTTGAGTTGTTCCGTCACGTCCCTGAAAACAAGGACAACGCCGATGATCTTGCTGTTTTTATCACGAATAGGAGCGCCGCTGTCGGCAATGCTTCTTTCCGTGCCGTCTTTTGCAATCAGGACCGTGTGGTTCTCAAGGCCGATGATACTGCCTGTCTTAAGAACTTTTTCCGCTGGGTTGTTGCATGGTTTGCGAGTTTTTTCGCTAACGATGTTAAATACGCTGCATAAGGCTTCACCAAAAGCATCTTTCTGCGACCAGCCGGTCAGGTTCTCGGCAACATTGTTTATGAGCGCCACATTGCCGTTTATGTCCGTGGTAATAACACCGTCTCCGATGCTTTTCAAGGTCACGGCCAGTTGTTCTTTCTCTGCTGCCAGGGCCTTTTCTACCAGCATACGTTCGGATATTTCCAGCCTGAGATTTTCGTTTTTATCCTTAAGCATGTCTATTTTTTCTTTGATTGAATCACGCATGGAGATAAAGCTTTTGGCCAGGACGCCGAGTTCATCCGAACGGTCGATTTCGATGGTATGCTCCAGGTTGCCGGTCGCAATCTCTGAAGCGGCGCGGGTTAAACGAGAAATTGTGCCGGTGAGCCTGAAGATGAAAAGTAAGAGAACAAAGAGGATTGCCGCTGAAATAAGGGATATGATGATAATAAGGGTCCTTTTGAAGACAGTGGCATCGGCGTATTTGAGTTCAAGCGGCACGGAATAGCAGATGATCCAGTCCCACGGTGTGAAATGCTGGTAGATCAGCCAGTGCTTTTCGCCTTCAAATTCGTAGTCAAAAGAGCCTTGATCGGCGTTGATTATTTTTTGTATCTGGGCTTGCTGAGAAAGGGGCGCATTGCATCTTTTCAGGTGAGAATGAGCGATACAATGACCTGTGTTGTCGATAATAAAGGGGAAAATATTTTCATCCTGCTGATAGAATTCATTGCTGAAAGCGATCAGGAAGCTCTCCTGGAAGTCTTTAATATAGGCGTCTACCCGTAATGTATCCTGAAGACGCTGATCTCTTCTGTTCAGCATCTCATAGATGTGATGTATTTTCTCCGTATATACCTCGGTCTGGCTGCTATCAATTATTTTTTTGAGCTGCCTGTCGGAAACGGTCACGACACTGACTGCCATCAGCAGAAATGATGCAATAATGACCGAGAGGATTTTTGATGTGATCGATGTTCCGCGCATACGGTTCTGTTATTCGGTAAAGTTTGCAATGTTGATTAACTGGATCGGAAAGGTGATGTCGAGCTTGTTGGCAAGCGGCATGTTCAGAAAGATCCTTGCCTCCTGGTTGCTGGTTAAGGGGATATCGGCAGGAGAGGTTCCGTTCAGGATTTTGAGGGCCGTGTGTGCTGCATATTCGCCAAATTCTCGTTTATCCTTGGCAAAGTTGATTAATACAAAGGGGGCCATATGGCTGGTGACTGCGCCGGTTGGAATGGTTGTGTAGTTCATGATGATTCTTTTTGCCTCTTCGTCATCCCAGTCCTTTATGCCGGAGTAGTTACGGACAAAGAGGGCATCAACCTCGTTCTGCATAACGAGGTATGTCTCCTTCCATTCATCAAAGGTATTGACCAGCCATGTCTCATCGAACTGAATACCCATGACCTCGTTATAATGTTCCATCGCCGTCCGGTCGGTCAGGGTATCGCCGGTGAGGATGCCGATTCGGCTGCCGCGCGCATATTTTTTTATCTCATTAAGCAGGTCTCTTATGAGCTCCACTTCGACCTGGCCCGTTACATTGCTGTACGGATATTCATAATGAGCAGCGTCCCAGTTTACTCCCATAAAGACAAAGGGAAGGGCGGCATCTCTGTAATAGGGCATGACAAGATACTTGCTGGCCGCATCATCCGCGGCAATAACAAGATCCGGCTGCCAGGTTTCGATAAGGTCCTTTACCTTGAGGGCCTCAGCCTGCTGGAGCGCATCGCCTTTTTTTCTTTTGGCATCCATATAGATCTCCCGCATTGTCACTCCGGCAGGTTCTAAAATTTTCCTGGCAGCACGATGCATGATAGGATTTGGCGCATATTCAGCATGATATGAATCCACATACAGGACTTTTGTTGTCTTTGCGGTTGTCGGTACAGCCGCTTTCTGTTGTGTTGACGGTTTTTCGGAAAGAACTTTTTCAGGAGGCCCATCAGAGCAGGCGGAAAGAGACAGTAGAAAGGCGGATAAAAAGAAAATAGGGAAGGCCGGAGCAATGTGTTTCAGGCCGGTTATTCGCATATGCTTATCCTTAAGTGAAAGAATGTTGCCAGTCGTAAGGCCATGATGAAAGAAATGGCTGTTTTGTTCGGTTCTTCAAGTGCTTATACTCCATATAGTATCATATCCCAGGTACATGGCAGTAGTTTTTTGTGTATGCTGGTTATCGGTCGATTGCGATTGTTTCCCGAGTCAAAAGTATCCAACTGTTTCGCAGACTGGATAATAAGTATCCAGATCAGGGGGAGTCAATGGCCTTTCTTATTTGGTTGGAAAGAGTTTTGTGGTGTGATTTCAAGATGTTAACAAGTATTTTGTTGTGTTGGCACGGCAATTGTAATACTAGGGTGTAAAGACGCATCTGATGATCTGCCGGCACGACAGTCAAGATCTGAAGGGAAATTTTAAGATATGTAAGTTTTTATTTACTCATTTACTTTATTAATTTTTAAGGAGATTATCATGAAAAAGACATTAACGACTCTGGCTTTGGTTGCAGCGATTGGCTTTGCAGGCGTACAGGCGGCGGATGCCCGTTGGGGCGGCGGTGGTCATCATGGGAACGGACCGGGAAACTGCGACGGTTCGTTCAAGGGCATGAATTTTACTGAAGAGGCCCAAGAGGCACGGCAGGAGTTTCTTGATGCGACAACGGATGTCAGGGAGCAGCTTGCTGAAAAAAGAACTGCCTACAGGGACCTGATGCGAAGTGAAGACGTGGACAAGGAGCAGGCAAGTCTGCTCTGGAGCGAAATGTTTGACCTGCGGGCGCAACTGAAGGAAAAATCGGCAGAAACAGGGTTTACGCCAGGGTTTGCCAGACGTGGCGGCGGACTTGGAGCAGGTGGCGGTGGCGGCTATTTCTGTGACGGCCCGGACGGAGTGCGAGGTGGCGGTCACGGTCCCGGCCATCGCTGGAACCGTTAGTATTCTATTTTTTTTGAGAAAATGCCGGTCAGACGCATCGTGTCTGGTCGGCATGTTTTTTTACTCTTCAAGAATTTCTTTCTTCTCTATCGCTTCAGTCTTGATCCTTTCAAGCAGGTCGGAGAGCGTCGGTTTGACGTGCTCTCTGATGTCTCCTGCAACGATGATGAAGAGAAGATCCTCACCCGGCTGAAATCTTCCCTCGCGTGCCTCGATATTGATGTCAAAGATTCCGGTTTTTTTTAAAAAATCCTGCCTGATTTCTTCAATTTTTTCCTGATTAGGCCGAACTTCAAGAGAGGTGACTTTTTCCCCGTCCGTCCGAGACCGTCCTCTGACCGTTCCATTGTGTATCAGGACCATTCCTACATTACTGCTGAATGCAGGTTTTTTTTTCATCTGTCTGACAGCCTCTGAAATATCCATTCCACATCCTCCGTGAGTCGGCAGGCGCCGTGTATTGTCTAGGTATTCTCCGAAGTTGTAATATATACTGGAAAACTGATATAATGCGAAGAGTATCTTTTGTCGGTCTCGTAAAAAGCACGAGACGGACGCGTTAACCGTTTCTGTCTTATTGAAATCATTGAAGACGAATTCCGCGATTGTGATTTTTTACGAGGTTG
>DAOVSZ010000111.1 GCA_030627725.1 Desulfobulbaceae bacterium | reverse complement strand
AGAGCCTCTAAAATTCCTGAAGATCATTATAAAGTAGATTACAGCGGCGTCATCCGGGAAGTTACCTTGGGCAATGCTGATAATACAGTGACGGTTGGTGGTTCCACCAGCCTGCCATTCCAACTCTTCGAAGGCGATATGCCGAGAAAACCAATAATCGCTATGGATGTCCTGGATGTGGTACCGGAAGAATGGCCTGAAACATTAACCCGTCATTTTGAAGGTGTTCTTGACAATCCGGTTGCCTGGGCCCAGAAATGTGTCAACGACTACCAGGCAGAGGCAATATGTCTTTCCATGGTCAGCACTGATCCAAACGGTATGGACCGCGCATCTGTTGACGCCGCCAAGGTTGCTGCCGACGTGATCAACAGCGTTGATGTACCGATCATCATCTGGGGCTGTGACAATGCCGAAAAAGACACTGAAACCCTGCGTGAGATCACCGCCATGATCGGTGACAGAAAGGTCTGTCTGGCGCCGCTCTCCGATGCCAACTACCGTACCCTGGGAGCCACTGCCATGGCATTCCAGCATCCGATGGTAGCAGCTTCACCAATCGATGTGAACCTGGCCAAACAGTTGAATATTCTGCTCGAGAATCTCGGGGTCTCTCTTGAAAGTGTTTTGATCGACCCATCAATCGGTGCGCTTGGTTATGGTATCGAATACACGTATTCGGTCATGGAACGGATCAGACTTGCTGCGCTTACCCAGAAGGATGATAAGCTTCAGGTCCCGTTCATCTGCAACCTCGGACGTGAAGTCTGGAAGGCAAAGGAATGCCGTCTGCCGACGGATGACTTGATTGGCGACCAGGAGAATCGTGGAGTTCTCATGGAGGCCGTGACCGCAACCTGTATGCTTATGGCGGGCGGCGAAGTTCTTGTCATGCGTCATCCTCGCGCCATTGCTCTTACCAAGTCACTGATAGCAGGTTTAACGGGTTAATTTCTTCATTCAAATTAAATCATAAATACGGAGTTTCCAATGTCTAAGATTATCTGTTCAGCCGCCATACGGGGCGCCCATAAAATTATTGACATGGCCGAGGAAAAATATGAGGAAGCCATAAAGAAATATGGTCCTGAGCAGGAAGTTTCCTTGCCGAACACTGCTTATTTTCTTCCCATCATTTACAGCATGCTTGGCGCCAAGGTCCAGAATCTCGGTGACATGAAAGATATTTTTCAGGAATGCCGCACGTTGCTCCCATCAACCGTTACCGAGCACCTCTGGCTGCCATATCTTGCGCCGGCGCTTGACGCCGGCATGGCAACCTTTTTTGCCGAAGAGATGTACGAATCAATCAGGTACATTAATGAGCCTGATTTTTACACAAAGACGGAAGATCCTACAGCCGACAATATCTGGCTTGGCGCTGCCGACGACGTGATCTTCAGAAAGCGCGGCGTTGAGTTCGTTGACGGCACAGCGCCCGGTTTTGCCGCAATTATGGGCGCTCCGCCCGACAAGGAGACGGCGAGCAAGATTGCGCTCGAGCTTCAGGAGAAGAATCTCTACATCTTCATGCACGATCAGACCGACGGTGTGCGGATGGCGGAACAGCTGGTCTCAAACGATGTCCAGGTCGGCTGGAACACACGGCTCGTACCCTTTGCCCCCAACTACACATCTGCTGTCTTTGCGATCGGTTTTGCCTGCCGTGTAGCGCTTGCATTCGGCGGCATCAAACCTGGAGACTACAAAGGAAATCTGCTCTACAATAAAGACAGGACCTTTGCCTTTATCATGGCATTCGGGCCGGTCAGCGACGAATGGTACGCGAATGCGGCAGGCGCCATCAACTGGGGTTTCCCGACCATCTCCGACTACGATATCCCGGAAGTCCTTCCCACAGGCGTCTGTACCTACGAGCATGTTGTGAGCAATGTGCCGCATGATGAGTTCGTCCAGAAGGCCATTGAGGTCAGAGGACTCAAGGTCTCAATCACAAAAATCGACATCCCGCTTTCCTTTGGCCCGGCATTTGAGGGTGAACGTATCCGGAAGGACGACCTCTACATGGAATGCGGCGGCGGCAGGACAAGCGGCGTTGAGGTGCTTATCTCTAAAGAGATGGATGAGGTCCAGGACGGCCTGGTCACGGTTGAAGGGCCTGACATCAAGGACATCAAGGAAGGAGAAAACCTTCCCCTTGCAATTCTCGTTGAGGTTGCCGGGCGCGAGATGCAGTCTGATTTTGAGCCGATCCTTGAGAGGCAGTTCCATCACCTGATCAACTATATCCAGGGCATCATGCATATCGGACAGCGTGACATCATGTGGGTCAGGATAGGCAAGGCCGCGGTTGAAAAAGGTTTCTCCTTCGAGCATGTGGGCAAGGTCCTGCATGGCAAGCTGCACCAGGAGTTCGGCGCCATCCTCGATAAGATCCAGATCAAGATCTATACTATCCAGGAAAAGGTTGAAGAGGTCAAGGAACTGGCCAAGAAGGTATATGCCGAACGTGACCTGCGTCTTGGCGACATGACCGACGAGACCGAGGAAGTATTTTACTCCTGCACCCTGTGTCAGTCCTTTGCTCCGAGCCATGTCTGCGTCATCACACCTGAGCGGGTCGGAATGTGCGGCGCCTACAACTGGCTGGACGGAAAGGCATCGTATCAGATCAACCCGACCGGCCCGAACCAGCCGATCGACAAGGGCGAGTGCCTTGACGAGAACCTAGGCACCTTTGCCGGCATCAACGAATTTGTCAATCAGGCCTCACGCGGCGCAGTACCGGATGTCAGCTGCTATTCGCTGATGACGAATCCGATGACCGCCTGCGGCTGCTTTGAGGCAATTGCTGCCATGCTGCCGCAGTGCAACGGAATTATGGTCGTGAATCGTGACCATAGGGGCATGACCCCAAGCGGCATGAAGTTCACCACCCTGGCCGGCATGGCAGGTGGCGGCGCACAGACACCGGGATTTATGGGTGTCAGTAAACATTATCTCACCAGCAAAAAGCTCTTCAAGTCTGAAGGGGGATTAAAGCGTGTTGTATGGCTTCCTAAAATGCTCAAGGAAGAAATCAGCGAAAAGCTGAAAGAACGCTGTAAAGAGGAAGGGATGCCGGAACTCTACGATATGATCGCAACCGAGGACAACGGCACGACCGAGGAAGAAATTCTCAAATTTCTGAAGGAAAAAGGACATCCGGCGCTGAGCATGGAAGCAGCAATGTAATCGCTTTCAGGTCTAGCTAATGGCTAACAGCTAAAGGCTAATCGCTCAATTTCGATGATACAAACATAGTTCGTTATATATAATTTATTTGGAGGAAAAGAAATGGCATTAACAGGTATACAGATCCTCAAGATGCTTCCCAAAACAAATTGTGGAGACTGTGGGATACCAACATGTCTTGCCTTTGGTATGAAGGTTGCCGCCGGGCAGGCTGAGATAGATGCATGTCCGCATGTAAGTGACGAAGCAAAAGAGACGATCGGCGAGGCCTCGGCTCCGCCTATTCGTACCATCAAGCTCGGTGCGGGAGACAGTCAGTTTACCGCCGGCGGTGAAACATGTCTTTTCCGTCATGAAAAGCGTTTTGAAAATCCTACCGGGATCGGGGTCCTTGTCTCAACCGAGATGAGCGACGCAGATGTCGATGGCAGGATAGACCGTTTCAAGACCCTTCGCTATGAACGTGTCGGGGTCTTGATGAAAGCAGAGCTGATTGCCGTCAAAGACAGTTCAGGCGATGAAAAGGCATTCACTGCCCTGGTCCGGAAAGTCCTTGATACCGCTGAAGACGCAAATATCGTTCTGATGAGTGATACTGCCGACAATCTGGCCGCAGCAGGCAAGATTTGCGGCGACCGCACACCCCTTCTTTTCGGCGCGAATCAGGACAACAGCGAGGCAATTGCCACTACCGCCAAGGAGCTTGGCTGCCCGGTTGGCGTGAAGGGTTCAACTATTGATGATGCGATCACGATTTCTGAAGGTCTGATCAGTGCGGGGCTCAAAGACATGGTCATTGATACCGGCGCCAGGACCGTCAAGGCGGCCTTTGAAGACAACGTGCTTGCCCGTCGTACCGCCATAAAGACCAAATTCAAACCTTTAGGCTTCCCGACCATCGTTTTTCCCTGTGAAATGACCGATGATCCCCTGATGGAGGCAATGATTGCTTCCGTACTCATTGCCAAATATGCAGGTATTGTTATCCTCTCCGACCTGCAGGGCGATATTTTGTTCCCGCTCCTTCTGGAGCGTCTGAACATATTTACCGACCCGCAGCGCCCGATGGTCGTAGCGCAGGATATCTACTCAATTAACGGACCGGATGAGAATGCTCCGGTTCTTATCACCTGTAACTTCTCACTTACCTACTTTATCGTATCAGGTGAGGTTGAGGGCTCCAATGTTCCGTCATGGCTGCTGATTCAGGACACAGAAGGGCTTTCAGTCCTGACTGCATGGGCGGCAGGAAAATTCGGCGCTGATCTTATCGCCCAGTTTATTAAGAAGTCAGGCATTGAAGACAAGGTAAAACACCGTGATCTGATAATCCCCGGTTACCTGGCAACAATCAAGGGTGAACTTGAAGAAGAACTGCCTGACTGGACCATACTCATCGGCCCGCGTGAGGCAGGACACCTGCCCTCATTCCTTAAGGAGTGGAAACCGACGGCATAGTAAAATTCATCAAAAAAAGAATTCAGAATTCAGGAGTCAGAATTCAGTAAACTTTTGGAGGCATATCTTTCTTCTATTCTGGATTCTGGCTCCTGAATTCTAAGTGTTTTGAAAAATATCTATGATTGCAACTAATTACAATTCTGAGAGATAATGGCACATTGCAGATTGTAAGAATCTAATTATACCTCATATGTCACAGATCGAAGTCTCCATAAACGGCGCTCAACTTGCCGTTGCCCCCGGCACAACCATCCTTGAAGCTGCCAGGAAAAATGATATCTCTATTCCGACACTCTGTTATGTCGATACTGAATCATCTCCTGCAGACTGTGATCTGTGTGTGGTTGAAGTAGAGGGGAGGGCGGACCTTGTCCGGGCCTGCGAGACTGTGGTTGAACAGGAGATGGTGATCAACACCGAGACGGAAAGCGCAATAGAACACCGCAAAGATCAGCTCTCCCGCATGGCGCTTTCTCACTTTGGCGACTGTAAAGCGCCATGCAACCTGACCTGTCCGGGACAGATCAATGTCCAGGGATACATCGCCCATATCGAAAAAGGGCAATACGAAGAGGCGCTCCGGCTCATCATGGAGAGAAATCCCTTTCCATTTTCAGTCGGCAGGGTCTGCCCGCGTTTCTGTGAGACCCGCTGCCGTAGAATTCTTGTTGATGAGCCTGTGTCGATAAATCATCTGAAAAGATTTGTCGCAGACTGGGCGATGAACAACAAGGTAGACCTCAAAATTCCCCAGGAAGGACCCACCGGTAAGAAGATAGCTGTCATTGGCGGTGGTCCGTCAGGCATGACCGCGGCATATTATCTTTCAAAAAATGGCCATGATGTCACGGTGTATGAGTCAATGCCAAAGCTTGGCGGCATGCTCAGGTACGGTATCCCGGAATATAAAATACCGAAGAATGTCCTGGATTATGAAATAAATACCATTCTCGGCATGGGTATTTCCGTACGCCTGAATCAGAGGTGGGGGAAGGATTTCAGTCTGGAGGATCTGCAGTCACAAGGCTATGAGTCCATAGTGCTCACTATCGGCACCTGGATCAGTCTGCCTCTGGAAATACCGGGAGCAACCCTGCCTGAGGTCATCAGCGCAACCTCATTCTTAAATGAAGTAGCTGAAGGAAACAGCACTGCCACCTATGGCAGAAGGGCAGTTGTCTATGGCGGCAATAATATCGCCATGGAGGTTGCCCGGGCGCTCAAAAGGCTCAATGTAAACGAGGTCACGGTGGTTTATCCCCGCGCCAAGTTTGAGATGCCGGCGAATCAGCGTAACATCAGGGAAGCGGAGAACGAGGGCGTGCAATTTTTGCTCATGGCCTCACCGGTCCAGATTGAAAAAGTTGCTAACGGTCTGGACATCGAATTAATGCGTATGAAACTCGGTGAGCCTGACAAAAGAGGGGTCAGAAATCCGGTGCCGATCCCCGGGTCTTCAAATATCCTCCAGGCTGACACCGTTATTCATTCCTTAGGTCAGTCTGCATGCGACGAAAATACCCTGCAGGGTGGATTGGAAGAGAAAATTGACCTCTCGCCGACCAATAATATCAAGGCCAATATGCGGACCTCGCTCACCAGCATCCCTGGAGTCTATGCTGCCGGTGATGGCGCAAACGGATTTCGCTCCGTCATCCAGGCCGTTGTTTCAGCCAAGCGTGCTGCTGAAAACATTCATGCACAGCTCATGGACGTGGCAAAATCGGCGGAAAGCAGGTTTAATTTTACCCGCGGAAAGTCCTTTGAAAAGGTCGATCTCCGCAACTTTGAAGGCATCAACATCAAGCTGCGCGAAAAGATTCCGGAACGGTCGCCTGAGATATGCATTCAGGATTTTGACGAGGTCAAACTCGGTTTTACCGAAAAGATGGCTCAGCGTGAGGCTGCCAGATGTCTCTCCTGCGGCTGTCTTGCTTTTGGCAAGTGTGATTACAAGTCACTCTGCATAAGCCATAAGGTTGATCCCAACAAGATCGACTCTCCGATATTTCCGGTGTATCCGATTGATACAAGTCACCCTGCAATGACCGTTGACAGCAACAAGTGCGTTCTCTGCGGCCGCTGCGTGACCAGTTGTCAATATGACGCCATCACCGTTAGCGCGGAAACCGGTGAAAACGGTCGCCTGGAACAGATCTCGTTAGAATTCAATGACAACTGCGTATCCTGCGGCAAATGTGTGGATGCCTGCTCAACAGGGGCCCTTGTCAAAAATGACACGCTGGTGCCGGTTGTGGCAGAGGCTGTCCGCAAGATCAAAACGACCTGTCCTTACTGCGGCACCGGTTGTCAGATAGAACTGAACGTAAAAGGCAACACCGTCATGGAAGTTACGGCAAACGCCGACCAGCTGCCGAATTACGGGAATCTTTGCGTCAAGGGACGGTTCGGACACACATTTATCCAGCACAAGGACCGCCTGACCACTCCTCTGATCAGACGCCGCAAAGGCGGCAGCCTTGAACCGGCAAGTTGGGATGAGGCCTTTGATCTCATTGCAGGGACCTTCAGATGCATGATGTCCGAGTCAGGGCCTGATTCTCTCGCAGGCCTTGCGTCCGCCCGTTGTACAAATGAAGAAAATTACGCCTTTCAGAAATTTTTCCGCGCGGTCATCGGCACTAATAACGTCGATCACTGCGCCCGTTACTGACACAGCCCTACGGTGGCCGGTCTGGCCACGGTGTTCGGCTCTGGAGCGATGAGCAACAATATTGCCGGTATTGAAGACAACGAAGTCATCTTTGTCATCGGTTCCAACACAACCGAGACCCACCCTGTGATCGGACTCAGGATGCAGCAGGCGGTAAAAAAAGGCGCGACCCTCATTGTCGTTGATCCACGCCGAATCGAGTTGGCCAAAGATGCACGCCTGTGGTTGAGGCATCGTCCGGGTACCGATGCCGCCCTTATCAATGGCCTGTGTCATGTCATCCTGCGTGATAAGCTTGAGGACAGAAGCTTTATCGACGAGCGAACGGAGCATCTTGAGGCGCTGGCTGAAGCGGTTGCGAATTGCACTCCTGAATGGGCGGAAGGGATAACAGGCGTTCCAGCGGCAGACATTGAAGAGGCGGCACACATTATTGCAAAGGCCTCACACGCCGGTATTTATTATACCATGGGTATTACCCAGCACACCTCAGGAACCAACAACGTCCTCACACTTGCCAATCTCGCCCTGCTCACAGGAAACCTCGGGAAACACGGCGCAGGCTTGAACCCGTTGCGAGGCCAGAATAACGTGCAGGGCTCAAGCGATATGGCTTGCGTGCCGGTCTTGCTGCCTGGTTACGTCAGGGTCGATGACGACACAAACAGGAAGCGTT
>DAOVSZ010000257.1 GCA_030627725.1 Desulfobulbaceae bacterium | reverse complement strand
TGGAAGAGGCAAAATTGGTAAATGCTCTCTACACGGTGGAAGATGGGGAGGAGCTGCTTGATTATCTCCATCAAAGGGGGAAATATGCCGATCCGGCCGATGCCCCCAGACCAGGGCTCATCCTCCTTGACCTGAATATGCCGAAGGTTGACGGCAGGCAGGCGCTTGAAGAGATAAAGGCGGACCCGGACTTGCGAAGGATCCCGATCGTTGTGCTGACAACGTCGATGGCTGAAGAGGACATCCTCAGGTCGTATGATCTGGGTGTGAATTCATTCATCACCAAACCGGTCACCTTTGAAGGGCTGGTGAGCGTGATGCAGGCGCTCACACAATACTGGTTTCAGATCGTCGAGTTACCATCCACGGAGAATTAAGCGAAGACAGGCACCTGTACTCGCTTAACGGTTTGAGAAAGACCTTGCTGTGAGTCTCGCCTTATCCCTGTGAGCGCTTATTTTAAAACTGTATCTCATGCAGCATTTTGTATGCGCCGTTTTGGGCCAGAAGCTCGTTATGGCTGCCTTGCTCCACAATCCGGCCTTCCTGCAGGACTATGATCCTGTCGGCGTTTTTGATCGTTGAAAGCCTGTGGGCAATAACGAGGGTCGTCCGGTCCTTCATCAGGTTGTCCAAGGCCTTCTGAACCGCGCGCTCGGATTCGTTATCAAGGGCGGATGTGGCCTCGTCCAGGATCAGAATAGGGGCATTTTTAAGAAGCGCCCTGGCAATTGAAATCCGCTGCCTTTCACCTCCGGACACCTTGATTCCGGACTCACCGATAACAGTGTCAAAACCCTCTGGAAGCCGTTCGATAAAATGCATGGCATGCGCTGCCCCGGCCGCGGCAAGGACCTCCTCGTCTGATCTGCCCTGGTCGCCGTAAGCGATATTGTTCCGGACCGTATCGTTAAACAGGATGGTCTGCTGGGTGACCATGCTTATCTGTTCCCTGAGGGATGTAAGCGTAACGTCACGGATATCATGGCCGTCAATCAGGATGGCGCCCCGGCTCACGTCAAAGAAGCGTGGGATAAGATCGACCATGGTGGTCTTGCCGCTGCCGCTTGTTCCGACAATGGCGATCACCTCTCCCGCGTCCACCTTCAGGTTGATAGTATGAAGGATGGTCCTTTGAGCGTCATAGCAAAAGGTGACATCCTTAAACTCGATATGGCTTCTGATCCGGGGCAGAGGAGCGGCATCGGTCCGTTCCGTAATGTCGGTTTTGACATCAAGCATGCCGAAGATTCTGGCTGCAGCGGCAAAACCGTTCTGCACCGTGCTGTTCGTGCTGCTGATGCCCTTGATCGGCGCGTACATCATGATAAGCGCGGTCAGAAAGGAGAAAAAGGTCCCTGGCGTCGAGGCGCCGTTTAAGACCTGGTGGCCGCCGTACCACATGATGAGCGCGACCCCTGTATAGCCGATAGCCTCCATGATCGGATGGGACAACGCCTTGATTCTGGCGTCGCTCAGCAGGATATGAAAGAGCTTTCCAACCTTTTCGCCGAACCGGTTGGTCTCAAATTTTTCCATGCAGAAGGCCTTGACGATCCGGTTGCCGGTGATCGCCTCATGGATGATATTTGAGATCAGGGCCATGGTCTGCTGGTTTGCTGTCGAAAGCCGGCGGTGTTTTTTTCCGAAATAGACAATCGGAATAAAGGAGATGGGAAGAAAGACAAGTGACATCAGGGCAAGCTTCCAGTCGAGGTAAAAAATGACCACAAGCATCCCGATCAGGGTGACGGTATCCTTGAGGATCCCGACCAGGGCCTGGGCCACGGCGCCCTGAATATGGGTAACGTCCGAAATGATGCGGGAGATGATCTCGCCGGTTGAAGAGTTGTGGAAGTAGGAGAGAGGGAGCCTGTGGAGATGAGAATAGATGTTGTTTCTGAGGTCTCTGACAATACTCTGGCCGACAACCTGGAGTGTGTAGTAGTAGCTGAAATAAAAGATGCCGTTGATCGCAACAACCGAAATAAGGATCAGCGGCACCACGTTCAGCATGAACAGATTCTTGTTAAAGAAGATTTCATCGATCACCGGCTTGACCAGATAGACCTGCAGGGAGGTCAGGCCGGAGACCATGATCATGCAGACCATGGCAATGATGAGTTTCGAGCGGTACGGCTTCAGTAGCTGCAGCACTCTCTGTAATAATTCTTTATTCTGCATGTGAAAGTATGATTTTTCTGGTAAATT
The DNA here is from genome assembly GCA_030627725.1 of Desulfobulbaceae bacterium. Classification (GTDB taxonomy): domain Bacteria; phylum Desulfobacterota; class Desulfobulbia; order Desulfobulbales; family DAOVSZ01; genus DAOVSZ01. The sequence continues at coordinate 2,398 of DAOVSZ010000257.1, read as the reverse complement.
CTTGTAGGAGTCAATTGACAAACATATAATTATATAGGGTGTCGCATCTGACGTCAATCGGAATTGCCGGGATCGCATGATATCTTCTTCCTCTGAAAAAAAGAACTCCCTCTCTGTCCTTGGCTTTCTTGACGGCAGGCCCGGACACGAAAAACAGACCCGGGGGATAATAAAGGCCCTTGGCGGACTGACGCCTCTCTCCGTGTCATACGAGAATATCCCGGAACCGTCTTTTTTCGCCGGGCTGAAGCAATGGGGCAACTGGATTGCCTCGTTTTTCCTGCCGGGCAGGACAAACCCGGAAGTCCCTGTTGACGTGATTATCGGAACAGGATCCAGGACCCATATTCCGATGCTGCTGTATAAAAAAAATTGTACGGCCCATTTTTCAGCAACGCCAAAGGTGATTACCTGCATGACCCCGAATTTCCCTCTGACCGGGATGTTTGATCTCTGCTTTGTGCCTCGGCATGACACCTGTCGGAACGATAACAATGTCTTTGTCACCGTCGGACCGCCGAGCACGGCCCTGTCTGAAGGGAGGCATGTCAGGGAAAAGGGCCTTCTTCTTGTCGGCGGGGTTGATGAAAAAAGCCATACCTGGGATTCTGAATCCGTGTTTTCACAGGTACGGACGATAGTTGCAGACGGGCCTGAAATCTGCTGGACCATCTCTTCTTCACCCAGGACGCCGGAAGAGACTATGGCCATGCTTGAAGAATTTGCAGCAAAGGAAGATGGTGTTACTTTTTTCCGGGCCGAGGAGACCCCGGCCGGCTGGATTGAAGAGGAGTATTCGCAAAACCAGACGGTCTGGGTGACGGCAGACAGCGTATCCATGGTCTATGAGGCCCTGACGGCAGGCTGTTCGGTCGGGGTGCTGCCGGTTGCCTGGAAACAGGAAAAGAATAAGTTTCAGCAGGGCCTTGATTATCTTTATGAAAAGAAGATGGTTACATCCTTCGCATCCTGGCTTGGGGGCAATAAAAAGATGCCGCAAGCACATCCCTTGAACGAGGCTGGCAGGTGTGCTGAAGAGATACTGAGAAGATGGTGGCCTGAGAGGCAGTGAAAAATTAAAAGTGAAAAGTGAAAAATTGATCTCTGCTGCCGCTGATAAAAAATTGACCGTTGTTCAGATGCTGCCGGAGCTTGAGTCCGGTGGGGTTGAGCGGGGGACTTTGGAGATTGGCGCGTATCTGTGCGCGGCCGGGCACAGATCCATAGTCATCTCCGGTGGAGGACGGCTGTGCACGCAGCTTGAACGGGAAGGCAGCCGTCATGTTTCCTGGGATGTGGGAAAGAAAAGCCTCTGTACCCTCAGATATCTTCTGCCGCTTCGCAGACTGCTGGTCTCCGAAAAGGCGGACATTCTTCATCTGCGCTCACGGGTGCCTGGCTGGCTGGGATATCTTGCCTGGAAGACACTGCCGCAAGAAAAAAGACCGCGTCTTGTCACCACCTTTCACGGTTTTTACTCGATCAACGCTTACAGCGCTGTCATGGCTAAGGGTGAGAAGGTGATTGCGATCTCGAAAACGGTTGCAGACCATATCAAAGCGCATTACCGGGTCCCTGAAGAGAGAATCGTTCTCATCCACAGAGGTTTTGATGAAAAGGTCTTTGATCCTGCTTCGGTAGCGACCGAACGGGTGGAAGTGTTGCGAAAGCGATGGGGGCTTACAGACGCAGAAGCGCCTCTTATCATGCTGCCGGGAAGAGTCACGCGGCTCAAAGGCCATGATATTTTTATAAGGAGTCTCTGCGCGCTTAAAAGTCATCCCTGGACTGCAATCTGCGTGGGGGATATGGATGAGGCATCTCAGCATACTGCCCATCTGCGGACACTGCTCACGGAGCTGGATCTTACGCCGCGGGTGAGGTTTGTCGGTCATTGCGATGATATGCCGGCCGCTTATCTCTTGTCCGATCTGGTTGTCTCTGCAACCTCGTCCGTGCCGGAGGCCTTTGGCCGGGTAGCAGTGGAAGCACAGGCAATGTCAAGACCGGTCATAGCCTCGGCCCACGGAGGCAGCCTTGAAACAGTCAAGCCGGGGCATACCGGTTGGCTTGTGCCGCCAGGTGATGCGGCAGGCCTGACCAATGCGCTTGTCGAGGCGATCCCTGCGCAGTCTCTGCGCGAGAGATACGGCGCCAACGGCCAGCTGTGGGTCCGTGAAAATTTTACGATGAAGCAGATGTGTGAAAAAACGCTGGAATTGTATAAAAAATTAAAGGCTAAGTAAAGAAAAGCGTATATCAATAACGTATTGAATAGACTAAAATTTTCCCTGAACCCTGAACCCTGAACCCTGAACCCTGAACCCTGAACCCTGAACCCTGAACCCTGAACCCTGAACCCTGAACCCTGAACCCTGAACCCTGAACCCTGAACCCT
>DAOVSZ010000069.1 GCA_030627725.1 Desulfobulbaceae bacterium | reverse complement strand
GCCTGTCCATAAATGGTCTTTTCGTCGAATCTCTGCGTCTTGCTCAAAAAATAATGCTCGAAATATCAAACATATGCCTGCGCTTATTTTTTTCGCAGTCCTTGATCTTCAACGAAAATCCTCATTTCTGGACAGACACTAGTATTGAAGAAATTCCAATGAAAGAAGGGGGACGGTCGGACACTACCTGATTTTACGGTTAATCAAAACTCATATCTCTGTCCCATTCCTGAAGTTTTTTAAATGCCTCCATGAGGTTTTGCAATGCCTGTGGGGCCAGATCCATTTCACCTTCCCTCGCAACACGTCCGACTAAGGCTCCTGCCTCTGAAAATTCCAGGGCGCATACCGTGGCGGCTGATCCCTTAATTGTATGGCTGATCTTTCGAATCTGCTCCACATTCTGATCGGTTACCGCCGTTTCCATCTCAGCAAGCAATTTGGGCCCGGTCTCTCGAATAAGATATTGTACCATCTTTTCCGCGACTTCCTCATCTCCCTGGCAAGACACCACAAGAAAATTCTCGTAGTCCAGTGGCTGGTCTGATTCTTTGGGGCCCAGTCCGGGTATGGATTTTGGCGGGATATCGGATTTAAGGACCCTATGAATCTCATCCCATAATTTATCCGCTAGAATCGGCTTAGAGACGTAGCCGTTCATCCCGGCATCAAGACATTTTTTGCGATCGCCTTTCATGGTATGTGCTGTCATGGCGATTATTGGAATTTGGGATTTGGAGGAGGCCCATGTTCTAATTTCCCTTGTTGCGGCATACCCATCCATTTCCGGCATTTGAACATCCATGAGGATACAATCAAATTCTCCTGACTCCAAGGCCTGTATCGCTTCCTTGCCGTTTTCAACCGCAATCACCCGCCATCCTGCCTTTTGAATCAGATTAACGGCAAATGTACGATTAATGAAATCATCTTCAGCCAGGAGGATCTGCAGGTCTTTTCGGTTTTCCCTGAGAGTATGCCGGGTTATCAGGGGCTGACGTTCCTCGGTTTTATCACACTTCGGTTTGCCCAGCACTGTCCGTATGGCATTGAACAGATCTGATTGACTAATTGGCTTCATCAGATACGCTGCTATCCCTTTTTCCTGACAATGAGTTGCATCACCCCGTTGTCCGATCGAGGACATCATTATGATCTTTACATCCTTTAACTTTGAATCCGTTTGTATCTTTTCAGCCAAGGTAAAGCCGTCTTTGTCTTGCATGCGCTTAGAAAGAAGTACAATATCAAACGGCTCCTGTTGTAAAGATGTCAAGGCGTTCTTACAACTGTCCGCCAATTCTATCTTATGAGACCATCCTTGAAGCATCTCTCGGAGAATGAACCGAATGGTCGTATTGCCGTCCGCCACCAGGATGGACACGTCTTGAAGATCTTTGACCGGCAATAATGCCTGGTCTCGGGGTGCATCCACTTGTCGTGTGAGGCTTGCCGTAAAATGGAAAACAGACCCTTTCCCAACTTCACTTTCCAACACGATCTCACCGCCCATCAATGTAACCAATTGAGCGCATATGGCGAGCCCCAGGCCGGTGCCGCCGTATTTGCGCGTCGTGGATCCATCGGCCTGATTGAATGCCCTAAAAATAGTCTTTACTTTATCTTCAGGGATGCCTAGTCCTGTATCTTTCACTATAAAATGCAGCATTATGTCGCTGGCGGGTATTATCTCAGACGTTTCTAAAGCGGCAGGCACAGAACCCATTATTTCGACTGTGATCACCACTTCCCCTTTTTGGGTAAATTTAATTGCATTGCCGACCAGGTTCACTATTATCTGCCGCAATCGCCCAGGGTCGCCGATCAAATTATCCGGCACTTCATTTTTAACGTGGTAAGCCAATTCTATCCTTTTCTCATGTGCCTTGACGGCAAACAGTTTTAAAGGATTATCGAGCATGTCACGCAGGTTAAAGGGTATAGGTTCAATCTCCAGTTTTCCTGCTTCAATCTTTGAGAAATCGAGAATATCGTTGATAACGCATAAGAGCCTGTTAGCAGATACTTTTGCCAATTCAAGAAATCTTCGTTGCTCGCATGGGAGGTCCATTGCCAGAACCAGATCGATCATACCCATGATGCCGTTCATGGGCGTGCGAAGCTCATGACTCATGTTGGCCAGAAAGGCGCTTTTCGCTTGATTGGCGGCCTCGGCAGCCTCCTTGGCCTTTGCCAGGGCCTCCTCAGCCCGTTTTTTTTCCGTAATATCTTTATCAACACCACGAAATCCGGTCAGGTTTCCGTCCGAATCCAGTATTGGCACGCCATTTGTCAGAAGACAAACTTCCTTTCCATTTTTATTGACATTCCAGTTTTCCAGATCAACAATTGGTTTCTTTTCAGCGACGATATCTTTGAAGAGCATACAGACGCGTTTTGACTCTTCCGGGGTCATGAAATCAAGAAAGGGTGTTTTTCCGATAAGCTCCTCAGACTCATACCCGAGTATTTTCTTGTAGTTCCCTGATACGAAGATATATTTGCATTCTTCGTCAAATTCCCAGATCAGGTCCCCCATGCTGTGTGAGACATCACGGAAGCGTTCCTCGCTTCTTCTCAGGGCCTCCTCAGCCTGTTCACGCAAGGCGATTTCTTTTGTTTTTTCTTCAATCGTCTGTTCCAGTTCTTTTACATATTTATTAAGTTTTGCCTTTATCTCCAGTTTTTCTCGTGCCTTGTTAATATCGATTTCCAGAATATCATATTCGATTGGTTTTGGGATATAACTGAAAGCGCCTTCCCGCATCGCCTGTATTGCGGTATCAACTCCTCCATGGCCTGTAATAAGGATGACCTCCGTATCTTCGGTTTCTTCTTTAATTTTTTTTAAAACCTCAATCCCGTTCATTCCCGGCATTTTTATGTCAACAAGGGCTATTTCAGGGTGCTCTCTGTGGAAAATATCCAGACCTTCCTGGCCGTTTGCAGCAATAAAGGCGGTATAGCCGTCGAGTTCAAGAAGACGCTGCAGTCTCTTCCTGATAATTTCCTCATCGTCAACAATCAGTACCTTAATCATGCTCAACCTCTAGCGGGAGAAGTACCGAAATCGTGATCCCTTCTCCATCGTTTGTTTCCAGTTCGATACTTCCCTGATGTTCCTGAATAATTCCGTAACTGATAGCCAATCCCAAACCCGTTGCCTTTCCTACTTCCTTGGTTGTAAAGAAGGGTTCAAAGATTTTTTTACGTACCTCCTCCGGCATCCCTTGGCCGTTGTCGCGCACACGGATAATTATTCTTTTCAGTCCCGGATCATAGCTGGTAGAGATTGTGATCAGTTTTTCGTACTCTGGATCCTGTTTTCCTTTCTCGTCAACGGCGTCGCGCGCGTTTGTAATCAGGTTTATCCATACCTGCTCAAGCTGAAAAGGTTCGCCGACTATTTTGGGCAAATCAGGAGCATAGTTTCGTTCTACCGTAATTTCATGCAAGCGAAGCTGCTCCGACAAAAGGCCCATTGCAGATTCAAGTGTCGCGTTTACGTCAACCTGGATAAACTCCAGGAGGTCTTGGCGTGCGAATGTGCGAATGTGCTGTATCACCTTGGTCATCCGTTGCACGGATGTCTCGATATCATCAAGGCCGGACTCTATTTCTTCAGGGGTCAGCAGCTCTCTTGCCATTAATTTGCGAAAACTCGCTGCCACCAGTGATATTCCACCCAGAGGTTGATTGATCTCATGGGCAAGCCCGGCCGACATTTCTCCGAGGGTGGCCAGCTTTGAGGTCTGAAACAGCTGGACCTGCATGTCATTGACCTCCCTGGATCTTTCTTGAATTCTTCTCTCCAGTTCCTCATTCATTTTGGAGATGATATCCGATGAGATCTTGAGTTCTCTGTTTCTGTAGAGACGGTTGCGGTGAAGGTGGATTCTCTCGATGGCTTTTTTGATTGAAAAGAGCAAGTTGTCAAGGTCGATCGGCTTGGTGATATAATCAAAGGCGCCGGCACGCAAGGATTTTATTGCAAAGTCACGGTCTTGAAAACCGGTTATCATGATGCCTTCAATGTCATGATAAAGGGTTTTTGCCTTTTTCAGGACCTCGATCCCATTTATGTCCTCCATCATAATATCGGTTACGACCACATCGATCTTATTCGTCTCGATAATTTCCAGCCCTTTTTTCCCATTATTGGCCACAAAAACAATATATCCCTCTTTCTGAAGGGTCCTCTTTAACTGTCTGGCGATCTCCTCTTCATCATCAATAATTAGAATTGAACTTTTATAATCAAGGCCTTCCTTTGCAATGAGATTTTCTTCAGCCCTGCCTAATGCAGTATAGAGCTCATCCATTATTAATGGCTTCTCAATATAGTCAATTGCGCCCCTTCTTAAAGACTGGATGGCAATCTCTTGCGTGCCATAGCCGGTCATTATGATTACTTCACAGTCAGGTTTTTTGCTTTTAATTATTTGCAGTACATCAATACCATTTATATCCGGAAGTTTTACGTCAAGAATAACTATCTCAATATTTTCGCTTTCAAAGATTTTTAATCCGGCTTTTCCTTCGGAAGAGAGAAATGTATTATAGAAATTTCTTTTCAGCTCTTTCTCTAATTCATTCCGTATGATCGTGTCGTCATCGATTATGAGGACATTTTTTTTATTTCGTGTCGTCATATATATTATCCTCGCTCACCGTTCCCCTGGGCTACAGATTTACGGGAAATTCCGTCCTGTAAGCGTTTACCTCTCAAAATCACAAGGACTAATGATAAACAATAAGGACTAATGATTATTTTATTTTGTTTAACAATAGTATAAAATAATTTTTTCTTTTTTGTTGATTTTATTCAGAAAACTTCGGGCATATTTTGTCCGGAGAATACGATCGGTAGGCCGGGTCAGTATATTCCGTATGACAGGGGAGGCAACGGCCTATGCGCAAGATCCGTCTGATCTCCTCTCTGTTAAAGGGGCGAAGATCGGCGCGTGAACTCTTCTGGAGCGGTTGGCCTGAGATATCAACGTAGGCGTCGAGCGGCACGGTTTTGCCTTCCGCTGTATCCACGCCCTGGTCGATCGGCTGAAAAGACCACTCGCCGTCCCTCACCCGGGCGGTCCCTTCGCCAAGCCCCACTGTTTTTGTCGATGCATGACAGTCCTTGCAGGTCCGTCCTTTTGCCTGGGTGGTATGGGGGTTGATCGCCGCCATGGTAAAGGTGTTGAAGTGATCGTTTTTGCCGGTATCGTTTAAGAGCGTCACGATATCCTGGCACCCCGGGGTCACGATGACCACCTTATCGCTCCACACCGCGAGCATCGGACGTTCAAAGCGGATATACGACCTGCCTTCCTCCCACCAGCCCGGGGTCTCCTGCATGGTGAGTTTGTCAAGATGGGTTTCGCTCATGTCCCGTTTGACATGGCAGCCGTAGCACTGCGGCACCCAGGTTGAGTGGCATGCCTCGCAGCTGAGGCGTTTATGGCCGGCGTAATCGCAGACGCCTTGCTTCGGGGGCTTCAGGGGATGGTCTTTGTTGTCCAGTTTGCTTTTCATCGTATACGTGTCACCGTTCTTGACGATATTGTTCAACCGGTTGTTTTTTGCTGTCAGTCCAGGCTCAGAGGTCGTGTGGCAAGTGGCGCAGGTGACTTCCAGCTGGTCCTCGTAATGGGCGTAATTAGTTCCGTCGCCCATGATTTCATCTCGGGTGTGACAGTCGATGCAGGTCATGCCCTTTGTATGATGGATGTCTGCGGGAAGTTCAAGGTAGAACCGGTCGCCGGGCAACTCCTTTGAAGAAAGGCCGCCGTCTTCATACGGGGCGCCATATCCTTCGGATTCATAGACGCCGGTAAACGAAATACCGATACGGCCGCTTCGGTTATGGCAGCGGATACAGTTTTCCATCGGCAGTTTCTTGACGATAAGCGGATGCGGTTTTTTTTCATCATCAGCAGTTGCCCCACCCGGCATCAGATTATGGCAGGCGGTGCAGCCGCCCCCTTTTTCGCCGAAATATCCTTCAAAATCTCCCCGCTGTTTCCAGAGATGACACGTCCCGCACAGTTTCCTGTAATAGTCGAGCGCAAGGGAGGTCTCGCCGCTTTGAATAAGTTTTTCGACTGAAAAATCACCGTTCTGATTGTCCGCCTCACCCCAGTAATAGAGCAGGGTGGCGATGATGCCGCGGTTGGTTGCCATCAGGGAGTTTTTTATCTTTTTTACATCAGGGGAGTGGCACCCTTCAATGCCGCAGGTTTTTTCAACCACCCGCAGGTCACCCGGATTTTTGGGCATCCCCTTATGGGCTTCTTCTTTGGTGGTGGCCATGGGATCGCCGAGATGACAGGGGGAGCAGCCGATTACTTGAGCGTCATGGGCCGGGTCAAGCTTTTCGGTCTGATGGCACATAAGGCACATTTCAATCTGCCCGGCAGTGGTCTGAGAGAGGGTCTCCGGCCTTGTCGTCAAGTTTTCACGGACAATAAGGGCGAGTGTTCCGATGAGCAGGAGAAGTATGAGAATCCGTGAGGGCATGTTTTTTTATGTGTAGAAAGTGTGATGGTTCCAAGGGTCAGGGGCCAAGGGTCAGGGGTCGGCTAGTTTACAGTTACAAGATGAACTTTCTTCGACGTCATTTGTTTTTCCGGCTGAGGTTCAGCAGTAATCAAAATAACATGTTATCCTGTGCCCTGATCCCCGACCCTCGACCCCTGCTTCCCTTCCTGATAATTCTCTACATAATTCTCCACAATGGGATACCGTCTGCCGTAACAGAAGGCCTTGGTCGTGACCTTGAGTCCCAGTGGCGCCTGTTTCCGTTTATATTCGTTTCTTTTGACCCGCCGTACCACATCCTCGACAATGGCCTTGTCAAACCCGAGGGCGCACATTTCACCGATGCTTTTATTCTCTTCGAGAAAGGCGACGAGAATCGCATCGAGGACTTCATAGGGCGGCAGATCGTCCTGGTCCTTCTGGTTCGGCGCAAGCTCCGCGCTTGGCGCTTTGCTGATGGTCCGCAACGGGATAATCTCTCCGTCCTTGTTTATGTGCCGGGCAAGTTTATAGACGTATTCCTTGGGAACATCCGAGATCACGGCCAGCCCGCCGTTCATGTCACCGTACAGGGTGCAGTAACCCACTGCAAGTTCGGACTTATTGCCGGTGCTGAGCAGGAGCGAGCCGAATTTGTTGGAAAGGGCCATCAAAAGAGTCCCGCGAATGCGCGCCTGCAGGTTTTGTTCCGTCACATCCGGTTTCATTCCGGTAAAAAGAGGGGCAAGCGCTGCGAGCTCTTTTTCAAAGATATCCGTGATCGGCAGGATCTCGAAACGGATGTGAAGATTGTCCGCCAGGCGCTCTGCGTCTTCGATGCTTTCCTTTGAGGAGTAGGGGGATGGCAGCGCCACCCCCATGACATTTTCAGGGCCAAGCGCCGTACTTGCGATAACCGCGGTCAGCGCCGAATCGATCCCGCCGCTTAAGCCCAGGAGAGCGCTCTGAAACCCGCATTTTTGAACATAGTCGCGTGTGCCCGTGACCAGGGCCTTAAAAAGGGTCTCCGTCTCATCATCGTCAAGCGATCCTTTGCCTCTTTTCTTTGGATCCAGCAGGTCTTTCGTGTCCAGGACGACCATATCTTCTTCAAACATCCCGGCCTCGACAATGATTTCACCCCGGGAGTTCATGGCCAGGCTCCGGCCGTCAAAGATGAGGGCGTCCTGGCCTCCGACCTGATTGACGTAGATCAGTGGCCGTTTCTGCCCGGTGCAGAGATTGGTAAAGATATCAAAGCGCTGTGCGGGTTTATGCATGTGAAAGGGGGATGCGGAAAGGTTGATAAAGAGGTCGGGAGGACCGCCTGCCGCGTTCATCAAATCAGCCATGGGATCGGCCGGATACAGCTGCCTGGGAAAGAGGGTCTCGTCGTTCCAGATATCTTCGCAGATCGTGATCCCGAGACGTAAACCTTTATATTCAAAAGGGACGCTCGTATTGCCGGGCTCGAAGTAGCGGGCCTCGTCAAAGACATCATATGTCGGCAGGAGCCGTTTGTGTCCGGTGAAGAGAATTTTTCCATCTTCGAAAAGCACGGAGCTGTTGGTCAGAGGCTTTCCTGTTGCAGCCGGCTGTGTTCCGATAATGCCGCAGAGGACCCCGATGCCCTTTGTCCTGCCGATGAAATCGTCAAAGGATGCGTCATGGTCCCGGAGAAACGACGGTCTCTCCAGAAGGTCCTGCGGCGGGTAGCCGCTGACAGAAAGTTCCGGAAGGATCGTCAGCTCACATCCCTGCTGCCTGGCCTTTGCGAGCCATTTGGTCATGGTTGCGATGTTGCGGCCAAAATCACCGATAACAGGATTTGTCTGGATGAGCGCTATTTTCATATTTCAGTTTTTTGATTTACTATCCTCGTTCCCTTCCTGAACTTTGCAGTGAGCCATGTCATTTATAGCACAGCAACGCTGAATTTAAAAGAATTCGTGACATGTTCTATTGTTCGGCTGCGAATTTTGCCGTGGAAGGTGATTTTTCTTATAATGATCACGGGGGTAGCTGCTAATTGACGATCTAACGCCTAACCTGTAAGCGATTACGGGTGCCGGAGATAGTCGCAAGCAGGGCGATCGACTATACTTGGGTATGTTGGGCGCCCTGATCGTGGCTAGATTCGGTGCCTGTGATCGCTTACGATTTTTCTTGCCAGGATTACGGCGTACAGACTAAAGTGGGCAGGATGTTTTACGTCTCCTGGAACGATTCATTGTTTCCAGTGTCTTTGAACACATGACGATTTTTTGCTGTGATCATTAGTAAACTGTGCGAAAAATCTCGATATAAACCCTTTGGAGAAGTAGATGAAAAAGAATTTTGTCCTCGACACCAACGTATTGCTGCATAATGCCGAATCACTCATGTCATTTGCCGACAATATTGTAGTGTTGCCGATGTCGGTTATTGAAGAGCTTGATAATTTCAAGTCCCGGAACGATGAACTGGGTCGTAATGCGAGAAAGGTCATCCGTGACCTGGACCATCTGAGGATGTTTGGAAAGCTGGGAGAGGGCGTGAAGATGGAGAACGGCGGCCTTCTTAAAATTGTCATGGAGCATGGTTATGTCGAGACAGCCGGCATGGATATGAATGTGCCGGACAACAGAATTCTGGCGGTTGCCTATACGCTTTTCAAAAAAGGCGAGACGGTTTTTTTCGTCTCCAAGGACATCAACGCCAGGCTGAAGGCGGACGCCCTTGGCATTGGCGTCATGGACTTTGAGAAGCAGAAGGTCAATTTTGACGAACTCTACACCGGCAACCGGAACATTACCGTTCCTTCAGCTGTGATAGATGAGTTCTTTCAGCAGAAAACTCTTACTGTTGAAGGCCTTGAATTCTTTCCCAATGAGTTTGTCATGCTGATTGATGAGGTTGATGATAAGCATACCGCCCTTGCCAGGGCCGTCAGCGAGAACGAACTGGTGCATATGAACTCAAATTTTGATGAGGCCTGGCAGCTCAGGTCCAGGAGCAGGGAGCAGCGCATGGCCCTTGAACTGCTCCTTGAGCCCTCTATTGAAGTCGTCACCCTGGTCGGCCAGGCAGGCACGGGCAAGACCTTGCTTGCTCTTGCTGCCGGGCTCGAGTCTACCCTGGGCTATAAACGCTATGAAAGGGTCCTTGTCTCCCGGCCGATCATTCCGCTTGGCAAGGATCTCGGCTACCTGCCGGGAGACAAGGAAGAGAAGCTCTCGCACTGGATGCAGCCTATTTTTGACAACCTTACCTATCTTATGGGTGGACGGGGCAACAAAAAACAGAATGAGGAGGATGAGACAATCCGGCAGAAGGTGGAAAAACTTCTCCAGAGTAATATCGTTGAGATGGAGGCCCTGACCTATATTCGCGGCCGCTCCATTCCCCAGCAGTATGTGATTGTTGACGAGGCCCAGAACCTTACCCCGCATGAGATAAAGACGATCATCACCCGGGCGGGCGAAGGGACCAAGATGGTGCTGACCGGAGATCCGTACCAGATTGACAATCCCTATCTTGACTCCAGCAGCAACGGCCTTACATATACGGTAGAGCGTCTCAAGGGGCTCCCGATTCATGGTCATATTACCTTGAGGAAGAGTGAGAGGAGTAGTTTGGCAGGTGTTGCGGCAGATTATCTTTAAACGGTCACATGCACCGAACGGAGTCTCGCAAAGCTTGCTTACCTCTGCGCGCGCTCAGCAAGTCCAGCATAGAGG
>DAOVSZ010000080.1 GCA_030627725.1 Desulfobulbaceae bacterium | reverse complement strand
TTGGCACCGAGGTTTTTTACAGGGGCAACAGCAGGCTGGTGGAGACCTTTTTGTGGGAGACGGTCCGCTTCGGTTTTCAATACGCAAACGTGAGCGGCGTGGACGAGGACTGGCAGCCGATAACCAACCCGGCCCATCTGGCCAATATCCGTGTCTGGCTCAACCTGATCATGCAGGAGCCAAAGTGGTGTTCCACTCTCTTTTCCGCCCTGATCATCAACCTCAAGCTCACAGGCACCTGCGTCAAGGACACCGATCTTTTTCAGCGCGACATTACCAAGCTGTTGAACCATCCGATCGAGCCGGTCTATAACCTGGTCAAACAGTTCACCAAGCTCATGCCGGTCTTTTTTAATGAGATCGGCGCCGAAGGGGTCTTGCGCGACGTGTCCACGGATCTCGATGAGATCCACCGGCGAAAGGACCTGCTTATCCATTTCCTGCGCAAACAGAGCCATGTTGAGAGCAGCAACCTTATCGTTTCTTTCATCCAGGCTATTTTCATGTTCTGGAAGACACGCAACAAAGAACTGCTCACGCCCTTTCTGCCGCCCGAGGTGTTGCGTCAGGTCCAGAACCAGGGACCATTTATTGAGGACCTGCATATCCTCATGCAGCGGGTCTTTGACCTGCCTTCCGTCAGCCAGGTGGAAGACCTGCTTGAATGGGATGATCACCGAAGACAGTATTTCCTTGAGGTGCAGAACGATCTGGCCGCATCCGAAGTGCGGAGGTTCGATCTTCTTGTCGGCATGTATAAGCTTGTGTATCAGAAGTATAATCTCGGCTTTCAGGAACTGCGGCGGCAGCTTCTGCTGGCCATTGACGCGGGCTTTCCGGAGATGGAGCAGCTGCTCGCCGACCTTGAGATCTGCAACACCTTTGAATGTTTAAGCGCCCTTCTTGATCGGCTCGAAGACCTTAAAAGGGTCATTCTGAGCGAGGAGAAGTTTGAGGCCAAGGAGGATATTTATTATAAACGGCACATCGCGGTTGATATTCCGTCGGTGTACGGGCGGTACCGGGAAAGAAAATTCGATGCCATGAGCCTTACCTTCCGCCTGGAGAACCTGGCAAATATCTACCTTGAAGAACTGCCGAAAACAGTGAACCTCGCCTTTATCACCCGGGCCACCTTTATCCGGGTGATAAAGTGCCTCAGGCTCTACCTGCGTGCCTTGAAGATCGACGGCATCACAAGTCGCCGGCTTGAGACCTACGTCTCTCTTTTGTCAAGCTCCATAGGTATCAAGCGGTTTTCTTATACCCAGTATCTCGATATCATCAGGGGCCTTTCAGAGGGCGTAAAAGATGTTATCTACGCCTATTACACAAATATCCATCAGAACAACCTGTCGATCATCATCCCGCAGATCGGGCAGGAAAACCTGCTGGTAAAATACAAAAACCTTTGGAACAGCGAGGACGGTTCAGCCACGATTTACTCTCTGTCGGAATCCTTTATGCGTGACCTGATCGCAGGCACATTCGGCCTTCAGCATCTGGACAACTTTATCACCAGGATCTATCAGACCCTGGAGAGCCAGAAAGAGCTTCTGGACCAGGAGCGACTCGACCTCCTGATGACCTATAATCCCGACCGGGTGATCAGTTTTCTGCACCAGCGCAATACCCGCGCAAACAACCTGATCCTGCTCGGCAATAAAGGCTATAACCTCACCCTTCTTGCCTCGGACGACAAACCGGTCCCGCCCGGATTTATTATTACCACCGAGATCTTTCGCTGCTGGCCGGTGGTCAAGGAGTTTTATAAGGCCCGTGACGAGTTCATGGCCCAGGTTCGGGCCTCGCTTACCGAACTCGAAGGCCTGACCGGCCAGAAATATGGTTTTTCTGAAAAACCGCTCCTGTTGTCGGTGCGGAGCGGCGCCTCGATCTCAATGCCCGGGATGATGGCCACAATCCATAACGTGGGCCTTAACGAAGAGATCGTTGAAGAATTTGCCGGAAGCACGGGCAAGGAATATCTGGCCTGGGATAACTACCGACGGTTTCTCCAATCCTGGGCAATGACGGTGGGCATGGACCGCGAGGTGTTCCAGGGGCTGATGAACAGTGCCAAGGAAAAATACGGTGTCGACATCAAACGTGATTTTACCCCGGCCCAGATGAAGGAACTGGCGTTGAATTACCGGAAGACCATCCGCGAGGTCGGCATCGGTATTCCCGATGATCCCTGGCTGCAGCTGACCAGCGCTGTGGAGATGGTCCTTGACTCCTGGAACGCCGACAAGACAAAGGAGTACAGGAACCTGATGGATGTCTCGGAATCCTGGGGCACGGCAGTGATCGTGCAGGCAATGGTGTTCGGCAACCTGGGCCCTGAGTCGGGCAGCGGGGTGGTGTTCACCGCACACCCGTATCGGAAGGTAAGCCGGGTGGCTTTATGGGGTGATTTTGCCCCGGGTGATCAGGGAGAAGATATTGTGAGCGGCCTGGTGGCTACGCATCCCATTTCCATTGAGCAGGCCGAGATAGACGGTCGTTCGCAGGAAAACACCTTGGAACAGAAGTTCCCGGAGATATACAAGGCCCTTTTGGTCATCTCGCGCGACCTGGTATACGAAAAGCGGTGGAACCCGCAGGAAATTGAATTTACCTTTGTCGGCCCGGAGGCGGATGATCTCTATATCCTGCAGACGAGAGACATGATAACGATCAAAAAGAAGGAGTCCTTCAACGTTTTTGAAGATCCGCACGTTGACATGTTCTTCCTGGGCAAGGGGATAGGCGTGAGCGGCGGGGCGCTCTCCGGCCGGGCTGTTTTTTCTGTCGAGAATATCCGGCAGCTGCGGGCCGAAGATCCGGACACACCCCTTATTCTGATCCGGCAGGACACGGTCCCGGAGGATATCAAGGAGATCTCGATGACAGACGGTCTGCTCACGGCAAGAGGCGGTCAGACCTCACATGCCTCGGTGGTAACGATTCGCCTTGAAAAGATCTGTGTGGTCGGATGCAATGCCTTGAAGGTTTATGAGATGGAAGAGCGTTGTGAGATCAATGACCGGAATATTGCTTTTGGAGATGAGGTAAGCATTGACGGCCGGAGAGGGGTGTTTTTAAGAGGCATGCACGCGATCAGGGAAGAGGTGCATATCCTGCCGATTTAATCCGTTTTCGCCGTCAAGCTATCAATCTTTAATCTCCAGCTTAATGACTCCATCGATTGCCGGCCGGCTGCTCACATATCCGATTGTGCCCCTGGTCCTGTTCACAAAGGCAATGAGTTCCTCTTCCGAAACAAAGACCTGCGGCACATCCGGCTTTTCCCTGTAAAGAGCAGTTTCTTCCAGTAGTTTTGAAAGGCATTATCGCTCTTTCCGATAAAGGTTTTGAGAAAGGTCTTGTGCGTGTCGGAGGATTTCAATACAACAGGAAAGACCCGCACTCCGCCAGCCAGCGTTTTTTTTGACCCCAGAAATATTTTTTTCAGATCTTTTTTTGAGATACTGTCCGTGGTCACGGTCTTGTTGGCTATGATGACGATTTTTGTCGTCTGCGCCTCTTCCGCCACCGCAACCCCGAAGACCAGGCAGCAGA
This sequence comes from Desulfobulbaceae bacterium, assembly GCA_030627725.1. Taxonomy (GTDB): domain Bacteria; phylum Desulfobacterota; class Desulfobulbia; order Desulfobulbales; family DAOVSZ01; genus DAOVSZ01. The sequence continues at coordinate 5,842 of DAOVSZ010000080.1, read as the reverse complement.
GCAGCATGGCTGCGGCAAGCAAACACATTGAACAATATCTTCCCTTCATGTATATGCTTCCTCCAAGTGAGACGCGGATCAGAAATTAAACGATGTTTTGATGGCGAAAAGGTTCCAGGACTCTTTGAGGCCGTTTGGGTTGGACCGCAATTCAAACATCCCTCTGGAGTATCCGTCGATGAAGTGCGCCTCCATCTTAATGTTCCAAAATGTATTGATGTCAAAGAGAGTGGTCAGACACCAGTCCTTCATCAGGTTCGAAGGATCGCTGCGGTGTTTGCGGCTGGAACGGTTCATGTCGTAGCTGTAATAGTCCTTGTAAAACCTGCTGTAATATATACTGGCCGCCCAGAAGTCGGTAAAACGGTAGGTAAGCGCCCCATATCCGCCACGCTGATCCTGATGGGCGTCTGAGCTATTAATAACGTTTTTCTCTTCCTTCAATACCCGCCGAAATTCTGCGTCAAAGCGAAAATCGCCCAAGGTATATTGAGTATAAAACTGGTTGATTGTTCGCGGTTCTCGTGTCTCTTTGATCCAGTCCTGGTACGCTGGTTTTGTTGCGTGGGTGGGGCTGTAATGACCTTTCATGATATAATCATCCATGTAATAGGACCAGCCAAGGATGAAGTCGTTTAAAGGGGTCTCCCAGGTCAGGTCGAAGCCTGCCAATTGATTGATGTCGAGATCGTCGATGGGCTGGTCTTTGTCTGATTGGTTCATAAAAAAACCGCCGTATTTGTCCAGTTCCCTGGTGCCGACATACCCCTGGTATGCGAGGGAGCCGAATGTAGAAAGAGGGATTTCGCCGTAGAGATCGGCGCCGATGTGGGCAAGCTGCAAGCTTCGCTGTCCGACAGGATACACGGATTGCGGCAGGAGGATCCAGGTATTGAGAAATTCCAGGTCCTGCACATCGCTGTAAAGACCGAGCGGTGTTTTTACCTTGCCGATCCGGAGGCCAAGCCAGTCGCGCCAGTTGTAGTCGCCGTATGCCCAGTCCAGTTCGACATTATAATTACCCATGTCGCCGATGTTGCGCATATAGAGCTGCAGGCCGCCGCGCAGGTCTTCGGTAAACTGCTTTGAAAAATTAATGGCTGCTTCATGCCATTCGACACTGCCGTCGTTGGAGTTCAGGGTCAGATAATTATTGTCTGTTGATTTCATGTACCCTTGAGAGATAAAACCGTGGATATCGATATCTCCAAAGTGGGCTGAATCCTCTTCCGCCAGAGTGTCGGCAGCGCTTTCCCGCAGTTGTTCCGCGACTTCCGTTGTGACAATCCGTTGAATGGATTCGTCACGTGTCGGCCCTGTCCGGCGTCCGTAGGCTTTTTTCAGTTCCGCTACTTCCTGTTGCAGTTTTTTGATCTGTTCCGCTTGTGTCCTCACAATAGTAAGCAGATCGGCCTGGGTGATTTCCTCGGCAGGAACTGTTGCAGCTGAAAAGAGCGCTGCCGTGCACCAGACAATCACCGCGGATATCGACTTCATGTTGTGTCCTCCGGGGGTAGAACATGTCTCTTGGGTCATGTATCCGTCCTGCGTTATACAGGAAAAATAACCGTAAATGTGGCGCCATGATCCGGTTTGCTTTCGACCCTGATGGCGCCGCCATGGCGTTTGACTATTTTCTGGCATATAGATAAACCGATTCCGGATCCGGAATATTCGCTTCGAGTATGAAGGCGCTGAAAAACTCCGAAAATCTTGTCGGCATATTTCTGGTCAAAACCGATGCCATTGTCTTTGACCTTGATGCAGGCAAAATTTTCAGATTGCGATTCGATCGCTTCCGGCAGATTCTGAGAGCGGCAGGTCTCGGAACGAATGTCAATGTCAGGCGGGACATCCTGTCTGGAAAACTTCAGGGCGTTGCCGATGAGGTTCTGAAAGAGCTGGCGCATCTGCAGGCCATCGGCCATCACGGTCGGTAGAGAGGCGATCTCCACTTCAGCGTTGGTTTCAGCTATCTTTATTTCCAGATCAGACAGGACTTCCTGCACAACAGTTTCGAGGTCCACCGGCTCAAAAGGTTTGGCCGCCGTTGTCACGCGTGAGAACATAAGCAGGTCGTTGATAAGGGTCTGCATCCTTGTCGCGGCATTCAGCATCCGGGACAGGTAATCGAGGCCCTTGTCGCCGAGATTGGCGCCGTAAGTTGTCTTCAGTCGGTCACCGAAGGCCGCCACCTTTCGGAGCGGTTCCTGAAGGTCGTGCGATGCGACATAGGCGAACTCCTGCAGTTCCTGATTGCTTTCCGCGAGCTTGGCTGCGTATGCCTGTAATTCTTTTTGCGCCTGCTTTAACTCGGTAATATCACTGGCCACATAGACGATATTCTGAACATTTTGCTCTTCATCCTTCATGACTGCGGCTGAAAAATTAACAGGTATTCGCTGCCCGTTTTTCTTTTTATAGGTTTTTTCGAGAGAGTATGCTTCTTCAACCGGAGATTCCTGTAAGTGAATGTCATCACCGTGCACAATTGTAACCGGGTGGTTGAGCAGTTCCTCTTCCTGGTAATCAAGCATCTTCAGGGTTGCCTGGTTCACGGTCTTGATTGTACCGTCTGAAGTGGTGACGATAAGACTGTCTGACATGCTTCTGATAATATTATCAACATAATTTTTGGAGACTGTTGTTTTCTGTAGATCTTCAGTCAGCTGCCAGAAGGAACAGGTAAGTTCTCCGATCTCATCACCTCGGTCAGCCTTGGCCGGCTCCAGGATACGGCCACCCTGGCTGAACTTTTTGACCATATCCTGTGTCTTTGAAAGGGGTTTGATAAGGAGCCGGTTGGCAACCCAGTTCGCGAGGAAAATGACCAGGATAAGGACGATAATCAGGGTTGAGATTAAAAAGGCGGTGTTTCGCTTGGCAAGGTTGGAGCTGGATTCAATATCATATTCTACCAGCACGGTATAATGCCGTGCCAGTTTCTCAAATTCCCACAACAGTTGTCCCTTCATGACGCCGAGGTTTTTTATCTTCTCCTGGTTTACCTCTTCGCCGCGGGCGGCGCGCAGATAAATATATGCAGCCCTGGCAAAGTTGGAGTATCGGTAACTCAAGTCAGCTATTTGCGTACAGTCTTCCATGCTATGACGCTTCGTGTTCGCGGTTATCTCTTCAAGGAGTGAAAAAATCTCTTCACTTATATCATTGCCTTTGATGGCCTGGTCCGGCTCCTCCAGAAGAAAGGCCTCTTCATAAAGCGCATTCTGCTCTTTAAGGAGAGAGTGTAGTTTTTCCGTCAGGATGGAAAGGGGGAGATGGTGGATGCGGAGATGGTTCAGTTCGTTAGAGATTCCGGCATTGGAAAATATGCTTGAAAGAGTGGCAACGAGATACCCGGCCAAGGCGACATAGACACATATGCTTACTTTGCTTCGGATACTTCGTACATTCAGCATGGTTGTAATATGAAAAGGTCCGCAGATGAGGTGCTGCTGAACAGTTACAGCATGGCGTTGAGACTAATTCTGCAGCCACACCTCAATAGTTACTATTTTTTTTATCATTTCAAGGACCTTTTTGTCAATCTTTGGGTAAGCTTCAAGCCCAAAACTGGAGATATGCATCGTGACGACGGTGTAGCAGATCGCTTACGATGAAAGGATTAATAATTGCCGCTTCATTTCTCAGAGAAAATAAGCTAAAATTATATGAAAGTCGGACGTGTTCAGAGTCAAGGATAAAACATTACACTGCTGGCGGCATCCTGGAGTTCCAATGGAAGAAACAACCTGTTATAAAATACTGCTTGTCGATGATGATGAGGATGAATACATCATCACACGGGATTTGCTCAATGAAATTGCCGAGCTGGAGTTTGAGCTGGAGTGGATCTCAAGCTTTGATAAAGCGTTGGAAGTCATCTACAGAGAGGTCCATGACGTCTTCCTGTTTGATTATCGCCTCGGGGCGCAAACTGGACTGGAACTGCTGCACAGGGCGATGCAGGCGGATTGCAGTGTGCCGATTATCCTGCTTACCGGCCAGGGGGACCACGACATTGATATGCAGGCAATGAAGGCCGGGGCTGCTGACTATCTTGTAAAGGACAAACTGGACGCCTCTCTGCTGGAGCGGTCGATTCGTTATGCAGTTGAGCGTCAGCAGGCCAAAGAGCAGATCATGTCCATGGCCTATTATGACAGTCTGACCGGACTCCCGAACCGGCTCCTGTTTTCCGACCGGCTGGAGATAGCCCTTTCTCATGCCAGGCGGTACAAGAGGATCCTGGCGGTTTTCTTTATTGACGTCGATAATTTTAAGACCATCAACGACACCCTCGGGCACCGGATAGGAGACTTTCTGCTTGAAGGTGTTTCCGTCCGGATTGATTCGTGCCTCAGAAAAAGCGATACGATCGGCCGTGCGCCTTCTAAAAGGGAAAAGGACACCCTTGCCCGTCAAGGAGGGGATGAGTTTACCGTGTTGTTGAATGAAATCAATGAGATAGCTGATGCGGCCAGGGTGGCGCAACGAATGCAGACGGCAATGGTCAAACCGTTTATCCTGGAAGAACATGAGGTGTATGCCACTATCAGCATCGGTATCGCCATGTTTCCTCAGGACGGCAATGACACGGAAACTCTGATGAAAAGCGCTGACACTGCGATGTATCATGCCAAGGACCGTGGTAAGAATAATTGGCAGTTCTTTAAACAGGAGATGAACGACATCGTCTTGCAGAGGCTCCTTCTGGAGCGGGACCTCAGAAGGGCGGAAGACAAAGAGGAATTTCTTCTCTACTATCAACCGATACTGGATCTTGTTGACGGCAGGATAATCGGGGTTGAGGCGTTGCTGCGCTGGCAGCATCCGGAGCAGGGGTTGCTAACGCCTGATAAGTTTCTTTCGGTAATCGAGGAAACCGGTCGTATAATTCCTATCGGCGAATGGGTGCTGAAACAGGCTTGTCAGGATGTCCTTGGTTGGAAGAATAAAGAAGGTACGGCCCTTCGTCTGGCAGTGAACCTCTCCTCCAGGCAGTTTACGGAACAAGGTTTTATCGAGACGGTGAAACGGATTCTTTCTGAAACCGGATTTTCTCCCGAGCTTTTGGAGCTTGAAATAACCGAATCCATCATGATGCATGATGTTGAACAGACAATATCGATTATGAAGGATCTGAGGTCGATCGGGATTTCATTTTCTCTTGATGACTTCGGCACCGGTTATTCCTCTCTGATGTACCTCAAGCGTTTTCCTCTGGATGCGATTAAGATAGATCGGTCCTTTGTGAGGGATGTGATGAAAGATTCCAATGACGCCGCCATAACAAAGATTATTATCGATATGGCGAACGAGTTGACATTGCGCGTCATTGCCGAAGGCGCCGAGGCCGAAGACCAGTTGAATTTTCTGCTTGAAAACGGCAGTGATGCCATGCAGGGATATCTCCTGAGTCCGCCGATAAGTGCCGAGGGGATCTCTCAAATGCTGCAGAGCGAAACCAGTGAGTTGATCCTCTGCCGGAACCTGATTGCCGATTATCAGAAAAGACGGAAGGAAGCCGAGGTAAGAAGCGTTGCAAACAGGCTCCGGAAATCTGCCGGGATACGTCAAGCAAAGGCTGCCCGGGCAGGGATTACTATCCTGCTTGCGGATGACGATGAAGATGATCGTTTCATGGCCCGGGAGGCCCTGGAAGAGGCAAGATTGGTAAATGCTCTCTATACGGTGGAAGATGGAGAGGAGTTGCTTGATTATCTCCATCAAAGGGGGAAATATGCCGATCCGACCGATGCCCCCAGGCCTGGGCTCATCCTCCTTGACCTGAATATGCCGAAGGTTGACGGCAGGCAGGCGCTTGAAGAGATAAAGGCGG
>DAOVSZ010000148.1 GCA_030627725.1 Desulfobulbaceae bacterium | reverse complement strand
GTGCGGGAATAACTCAGTGGTAGAGTGCAACCTTGCCAAGGTTGAAGTCGCGAGTTCAAATCTCGTTTCCCGCTCCACGGATTTGCTAAGATTCGAATATGATTCGGATCTTTTTTAAATTAGTTCGCAAAACATTTGTATGTTATGCGCGGATGAGGAATAGATCATGAAAACGTATTTAACACCTGTCAAAGACATTGAGAAGAAATGGTATGTTGTTGATGCCGAGAACAAGATTCTGGGCAGGCTTGCTTCTGAAATTGCCATCCGTCTGCGCGGCAAGCATAAGCCGAATTATTCGACTTTTATGGACACAGGTGATTTCATCGTGGTGGTAAATGCAGAAAAGATCAGGCTTACCGGAAAGAAATGGGATGACAAGATCTACTACCGTCATTCCGGATATATGGGTGGGTTGAAGCAGCGTACCGCCACTGAGATGCTTGAGAAGAAACCGGAAGAACTCATTCTTCAGGCGGTAAGAGGCATGCTTTCTAAAAACAGCCTGGGCCGCAGTCAGCTTCGGAAACTGAAGATTTATATCGGAAAAGAGCATCCTCACGAGTCACAGCAGCCTGAAATCCTGGAATTATGCCAACCTCGCGAAAAGTCATAAGCGTAGAGTTTGTATTCAATGATTTCAATAAGATAGAAACAGTATATGATGGAGTAAATAATGGCTGAACAAAGGTTATATGCAACTGGAAAAAGAAAGACGGCAATTGCTAGGGTCTGGCTCAAACCTGGTGAGGGTACAATTCAGGTCAACAAAAAGAGCATGGATGAATATTTTGGCGGTCTGCTGGGCAAGCAAGCGGTTGAAAAGCCATTTCAGCTCACAGATACCATTGGAAAATTCGATGTGTACGCCACTGTGAAAGGCGGCGGCAAGTCTGCACAGTCCGAGGCCCTTCGGCACGGTATTTCAAAGGCCCTGCTTGAGGTTGACTCCGAATACAGACTGACTTTGAAGAAAGCAGGTCTCCTCACCCGTGACCCCAGGGTCAAAGAGAGAAAGAAGTATGGGAAAAAAGGAGCCAGGGCGAGCTTCCAGTTTTCAAAGAGGTAATTTCTGTTTATACATCTTTTCTGTCTGCATCGCGGACAGGATTATGTTTTGGGGGAAGTCGTTATACGCGCTTCCCCTTTTTTTATGTAAAAACCTGAGCAGGTGAAGATATGATAAAAGTAGGTATTGTCGGCGCTTCAGGATATACGGGAGTGGAGTTGGCGAGGATTCTTTCTGCCCATCCCGAGGTAGAATTGACTGTTGCAACCTCACGGCAGTATGCGGGAAAAGCTCTTGCCGGGGTTTTCCCGAGTCTGAAAGGGATGGTTGATATTGTATGTGAGGATGTGGTGCTGAAAGATCTGGTCGATCGGGCGGATCTTTTTTTTACTGCAGTGCCTCATCAGACAGCAATGGCACTGGTGCCGGAATTCATAGAGGCAGGGAAAAAGGTCGTTGACTTAAGCGCCGATTTCAGGATCCGTGATGCCAAGGTCTATGAAGAGTGGTATCAGGCCCATACAGCGACCACGTATCTTGAAGAGGCGGTTTACGGGCTCCCGGAACTGTATCGGGAGAAGATCGCAAAAGCAAGGCTTGTCGCGAATCCCGGTTGTTATCCAACCAGTGTTATTCTTGGCGTCGCTCCTTTGCTGAAAGCAGGCCTTATCGACCCTGATACTGTTGTTGCAGACTCCAAATCAGGCGCTTCAGGCGCCGGCCGGAGCGCTCAGACCGGGACCCTGTTCTGTGAGGTCGCTGACGGTTTCCAGGCTTATAAGGTTGGTGAGCACCGCCATACACCCGAGATTGAACAGGAGTTGAGTGAATTGTGCGGCAAAGCCTTAAAGCTTTCGTTTACCCCGCACCTTGTACCCATGTCGCGGGGGATTTTAAGCACCATTTATGCCGCAACATCCGGAGACACGGATGAAAAATCCATCAGGGATCTCTATGAAAAACAATACGCGCACGAGCCCTTTGTCCGGGTGTGTGAGGCAGGCATATATCCCCTGACTCAGTATGTCCGCGGCAGTAATTTCTGTGATATCGGGATGAAACTGGACAAACGGACCGGGCGGATCATCATTCTCTCCGCTATCGACAATCTGGTCAAGGGGGCGGCAGGGCAGGCGGTCCAGAACATGAATCTTATGTGCGGCCTTGAGGAGACGATGGGGCTTGGTATTGTTCCGCTGTTTCCTTGATGGATGCGACCACCCGAAATATCAAGCTCGTCCTGGCATATGACGGGACATCGTATGCCGGTTGGCAGCGGCAGAAGAAAGAAGAAACCATACAGGGAATTCTCGAAGAGAGGATCGCTGTGATGACAGGGGACTCTCCGGCGCTGCACGGTTCAGGGAGAACAGACGCTGGTGTCCATGCTCTGGGGATGGTTGCAAATTTTCATACCATCTCTTCAATACCCTGTTCCGGATTTTTGAAAGGCCTGAACAGTATGCTTCCGGACGATATCCGCGTCCTTTCCGTCTCTGAAGAATCGGCGGAGTTCCATGCCAGATACAGCGCGACTGGGAAAAAATATGTATACGTCTTCAGCTTTCAAGAGGTTATTCTCCCTACCGAAAGGCTCTATTGCGCTCATTTCAGGGGGCCGCTTGATATTTCAGCCATGCGTGAATGTCTCGATGTAATAATCGGCGAGCAGGATTTTTCTTCTTTTGAGGCCAGTGGTTCAAGAGAATATAAGGATTCGGGAAGAGGGGCGGTGAGAGAGATTTTTTCAGCCTGCCTGGATCGGGCGGAAGAAGGTTCTGAAAGGTTTGTTTTTGGAATAACCGGCGACGGATTTTTGCGTCATATGGTCAGGAATATCGTCGGCACTCTGATTGAGGTTGGCCAGGGGAGACGGACTGTCGACGAATTTAGAAATGTGATAAAAGCATGCGATCGATCGGCAGCAGGACCTACCGCACCTGCCAGGGGGCTTTTTTTGAAGGAAGTTTTTTACGATTGATTATTTCGATCGTATTTTGATTTTAATGGTGGTATTTTTTTGTTAAAATCGTAGATAAGTCTGGAGTTCGAGGTTCAAGGTTAACAATAGGTATAATAAGGACATTGTAATGACAACGCAGGAAATACAATTGGCGGAACGGGTCAGGCAGATCAAACCTTCACCGACACTGGCGGTAAATGCCAAGGCTAAGGCCTTAAAGGCTTCCGGGGCTGACGTGCTGAACTTCAGTGTGGGGGAGCCGGATTTTGATACCCCGCCTCATGTTTGTGAGGCTGGAAAGGCTGCTATTGACGAGGGTTTTCATCGTTATACCGCAGTTCCAGGCATTCTGGAACTTCGTGAGGCGGTCTGTGCGAGATTTAAGGAAGATAAGGGTTGGACGTACGAGCCGGACCAGATACAGGTTGCCTGCGGCGGCAAACACGGTCTCTACAATATGGCCCAGGCGCTTTTCGGTCCAGGTGACGAGGTCCTGATTCCCACCCCATACTGGGTGTCGTATCCGCCGATAGTTGAACTTGCAGGGGCTACGCCGGTGCTTGTTCCTTTGGATGAGGCAAAGGATTTTGATCTTGAAGTCGGCATTCTGGAAAAATATATCACACCTAATACACGCTGTATTATCTTGAACAGCCCTTCGAATCCGACCGGGTCTATTTTTTCTCAAGCTACTCTTGAGGCAATCGGCAAGGCCGCGCTTCAGAATGGATGGGTCATCATTACGGATGATATATATGATACGATTGTCTATGAGGAGGGCACACTGCCTCATATTCTTGATGTTGACAAAAGATTGGTCGACCAGACACTTGTTTTGAATGGAGTTTCCAAGTCGTTTGCGATGACAGGGTGGCGTATCGGGTATACTGCCGGTCCGAAACATATTATCGCGGCAATGAACAAGATTCAGAGCCAGAGTACATCCAACCCGTCGTCAGTTGCACAGAAGGCGGCGCTGGCGGCTGTCTCCGGTCCGCAGGATTTTCCGGTAACAATGAAAGAGGCATTTATTCCACGTCGGGAGTACATCGTTGGTGCGCTTCGTTCGATTCCAGGCGTCACCTGTGTTAATCCAAAAGGGGCCTTTTATGTCTTCCCCAACCTCTCATCATATTTCGGCAGGACCGCCGGTGACAAGAAGATCACCAACTCGGTAGAACTTGCAGACTATTTGCTCGATGAGGCGCTTCTTGCTACGGTGCCGGGCGCAGCCTTTGGTGCGGACGCATTTATCCGGTTTTCCTTTGCGACGTCCATGGATGTTCTTGAGGAGGGAATGAAGCGGTTGCGAGAGGCTCTTGCTAAACTCTCTTAAGCAGTCCGCAGGAAAACCACTTGATGTAAAAATAAAAAAAAGGGAACGGAAAATTCATTTTTTCCGTTCCCTTTTTTTGTATATCGCGTGTCAGGCGAGATCACTCATCATCGTAAACCAGATTTTCGTTCGGTTCGCTGGCCACCCAGGTCCAGCTGTCGAGATCTTTTTTACTTGAAATAGCTTTTGAGCCTGAAGACGTATAGCACACATAAACCCATCCGCCTTCCGTTTCAAATATCTTAATGAGCCCGTATTGCGGGTGTTCGTACCAGCCAGCTTGATATTGTCCGTCCATTTTTAATCCTCTCTTGCCAGGAGTCAGTTTCTAGTCGCTTTCACGTCTGTCAGACTAACGTAACAGTCTTATAGAATTTAAGTAACTATTCAGGTGGAGCGGCAAACATAGCCTAAACTCCATCCTGTAACTGTTCAGCAGTGCTTCAGATGTGTACCCATCCGGGCATAAACTCCAGCAGGCTGTCGAGCTATAGTTGGCTATGCGAGAAGGCCTGATCGTGTGCAGATGGAGTGCTGCTGAATAGTTACGAATTTAAGTTTATTATGAAAGTTGAATAATTTCAACTCAATTTACATTGAAAAAGAAAGTCTCTTCTCTCCAAGCATCGCATGGATTGTGCGTATAATATCTGTTGAGAGGGCGGACATCGCAAAACTCATCGCCTTTGCCACGGCCTGCGGATTTTTCTTTTCGCAGGTCTGGCGTTTGGTAAAACTCTTTTGAAAGACGATCTGTTTGCTGCTGTCCGGTTCATTTGCCGCCAGCAGGGTGAGACTAACAGCGAGGACCACTTCCCAGTTTTTCGCATTGTCGTGCTCAAGAAATTCATCTACGGAACCGTTCAGGACGTAGGAAGCGGCAAACCGGCCCGTTGCAGGAAAGACAGCTGTGAACAGGCCGCTTTTCAGGAGGTCTCTTTTGAGGAAATCCTGGACAAGTCTTCCCGGATTTGCGTGCCATTTGTGATAGGGATAGGCATCTCGGGTGTATGCCTTTTCCCGGAAGATCATATTTTCCGTATTATAGCTTGGCGCCACTGTAAACCGTTCAATCCGGATTGAGGCAGGAAGCGGTGTGAGGTCGGAAATTGGCGGTGGGTCGTATTCAAGGGTGTAGTATGAAATTTTGTTATACGGCTGTTTTACAGTGATACATCCAGTCATTCCGGCAGACAGGAAAACCAGGAGAGCCGGAATTAAAAATCCTGCCTTGCCGGCGCGCATGAACAGGCGGCATGGGATGGTATGTGCTGGAGTCATTCTTTTCATGGTATTTCTATTCCCTGTTGTGGGCCTGAGGGTCTTGAAATTTTATCCGCCTTGCTGGTGGCGGTTCGCCAAAGAGTATCTGAGAGGGATGGCTTGATGCCATACTCAGTCCACGGTTGAGGTTGATGCTTGCCTCTTCAAGGTTCTGCCCGACAGTGAGAAGCTGGTCGCTGAGAGTGGCGAGATGATCACCCGTCCGATCAACAAGATTGCCGGCATTGGAGACAAATCTATTGGTGTTCTGCACGGTCAGCTTGAATTCCTCCAGCGCTTCATGAATGGTCCCCTCATTTTTGTCGACTATTCCATCAAAACGGGTCAGCAGGGTGTTTACTCTCTGAAAACTTGTGTCAGCCCTTTTGAGCACGCTTTCCAGGTGCTGAGCGGATTTATTGATCTCTTCGATGATCGCGATCCAGCGTTCACTGTCAAAATCTTTGTTGATATTATCAAGAAGAAGCTTGAGGTCTTCAGAGATCCCGGACAGGTCAAGATCGACCATGGATTGGTTGATAGCGTCAAGCATGTTTTTGGTTTTGTCGGAAATTCCTTCAAGGTCGACGGTGTTAATTTCCTTTATAACGTCATCAAGACCGCGAACCAGCTTGCTGATATCAGATGGTTTTGATGCAATTATCGGGTATTCGGAAGGGAAGTTGAGGTGGGGGGAGAAGTCAGGCTCACCCGGTTGGGTGCGGTCCACCTCGATAAACATGCTTCCTGTGATACCAACAACCTTCAACTGGGCCACCATATCATTTTCCAGCTTGATGCCGTTGTCTATTTTCATGACTATCTTGATCAGGCGTGAGTCAGGGGCAACCTGAATACGTTCGACCCGTCCAATGGAAACACCGCGATATTTTACCGGAGAATCAACGTCGAGCCCCTGGACGGACTGGTCAATATAGGTGGCGTACAACATCCCTTCTTCGAAGAAATGACTCATGCCAAGCCAGATAACGGCAATAAGGCCAATGCCGATGCCGGATGTCATGAACAGTCCGACCATGAATTTTGTCTTTTTGTCAGCCATAGAGAAAACTTTTTTTAAATCTTAGAAATAAACATCTTAATGCTATAGAGATAAAATTCAATGATTTTAGTAACTATTCAGCAGTACTCCATCCGCTCATTCGCTGCGCTCACCAGCTGCACTCGATCAGGCCTTCTCGCATAGCGAACTATAGCTCGTCAGCCTGCTGGAGTTTATGCC
>DAOVSZ010000119.1 GCA_030627725.1 Desulfobulbaceae bacterium | reverse complement strand
GGACCGGGACAAGCGTGCTTGGGGTGATAGAACTGTATACGAACAAAGACAACAAAAATGTTGAGCTCGCAAGCAGCACGGACACGAAATCCACTTTTGCCGAATGTTTCAAGGCCCTGCGGACTTCGGTTCTGCTCTCATCTGCGGACAGGCCGCCAAAAAGGCTCCTTGTGACAAGCATGTCGGCAAAGGAAGGCAAAACAACAATAGCCGCCAATCTGGCAGCGACCCTTGCCATGTCCGAGAATACTGTTCTGCTCGTGGACGCTGATATGCGGCGGCCGTCAATTCATAAGGTTTTCGAGGTGCCGAACTCCAAAGGCCTCAGTTCCTATCTGGCTGGGGCCGCAAAGGAGAAAATCATCCACAAAATCGATGAAATGGGGCTTTCCGTCATCCCATCCGGCCCTGTTCCGCCGAACCCTTCCGAACTCCTCACCTCCGGCAAACTGAAGTCACTGCTTCAGACACTGGATGAAAAATTTGATTTTATTATCATTGACTCAGCGCCGGTAATGGGCGCAACCGACAGCCTGCTGCTGAGCAAGGCCGTGGACGGGACCATTATTGTCGGCCGGGCGGGCCAGACCACCTATGATCTGCTTGGCAAGGGCCTGAAGTCGTTTAAAGAGATTGAATCACCGGTACTTGGGATGGTCATCAATGCAATGGACATGAAAAAGTCCGAATACCAGTACTATTACGGATATTATAATTATAACTACACCTCTGAGGGAGATGCCTGATCGTAAGCAATCACAGGGGCCTAATCAGTGCCGCAGCCGCCATATACCCTCTCCTGAACAGCAATGATTGACATACACTGCCATATCCTCCCAGGCATTGACGACGGGCCTTCGCAACTGAGCGAGTCGGTCCGCATGGCGGAGATTGCGGCGGCAGACGGAATACATACGATTGTTGCAACACCCCACCTGAATGATACTGTCCACCCTGCCGGGCTCATCAGAGAGAAGGTTGACCGGTTAAACAACGCGCTTCAGAAAAACAACATCTCCATAACCATACTTTCGGGAGCGGATGTCGCCTCCCACATGCCCCTCTCAATCCTGCCGCAGTTTACCCTCAACAAAACTGCCTATATCCTGATCGAATTTCCTTATTCGCATCTCCCCAGAACGGCAAAAGACACCATATTCAAGGTCCTTGTGTCCGGTCTCAAGCCGATTATCACCCATCCTGAACGGAACCCCTCCATTATCGCCGATCCGAACCTGCTTTTCCAACTCCTTGACTCAAACGTACATGTCCAGATCACAGCAGACAGCCTCACAGGCGCCTTTGGGCGTGATGCTGAGGACTGCGCCGTGTATCTGCTCAAAAAAGGCGCTGTGGATATCATTGCCAGCGACGCCCATTCCGCCGATTATCGTAAGCCGATTTTATCAAAAGGACTGCGGGTTGCCGAGAAAATAGTAGGCAGGGAAAAGGCGCACATGCTGGTTTGTGATAACCCTGCGGCAGTGATTGCAGGCGCACGGATTGCTGCTCTATAGCATGTCATGAAAACTCCAGGGAATTCCGTGCAGATGGAGCGCCTGTGAACGCTTACTGGAATTGTATACCGACACGATATATATGCAGGCTGTGTGTCATTTAATTTTTCGCTTCTTTTACCAAGATCCTGTTATTACCATGTTTTTATGAGAAAAAGCGCGTTTTCCTTTACTTGCCAGCTGCACTTCTGTGTATAATGTACGAATACGTAGTACGTACAAAGCGCCTCATCGATAATATCGCAGACCTTTTTCCTTTTGGAGACATGGATGGTACTTGAAACGGGCAAGAGCAGGATCCTGATTGCCGACGACGACCAGATAACAAGAGAAGTCCTTAACGGCTTTCTCAAGCACGACTATGAGCTTCAGTTTGCCGCAAACGGAGAGCAGACCCTTGAAGTTGCCTGTGGAGAAAACCCTCCAGACCTTGTTCTGCTTGACATTATGATGCCTGATCTGGATGGATACGAGGTGTGCGAACGCATGAAGGAGAATCCGGCGACCCATGACATCCCGATCATTTTTGTGACCGCTCTGACCAAGGAAGAAGATGAAACAAAAGGCCTCGAACTCGGCGCTGCCGACTATATCACAAAACCGTTAAAGCTCCCTGTTCTGGCCGCAAGGATCAAGACCCATCTTAAACTGAAACAGCAGCGGGACCAGATTGAGGGCCTGGTCAAAAAGCGTACCGTTGAACTGAAGAAAACTGAAACACTGGTAAAGGCAAGAGATGCCCTGGTCCGTGACCTCTTTGAGGCCATGGACGAGATGCTCGCCAACAGGGACCATTACACATTTCTGCACGCCTTGAGGGTAGCTGAGATCTCCAAAAGGATTGCAGCAGACCTTTCCCTTTCCCCTGATGACATAAACGCCCTTGAGCTAGGCTGCCTTGTCCATGATATTGGAAAAATCGCCATTCCTGACGACGTACTGCTCAAGCCGGGTCGGTTCGATCACGAGGACCGCCGCATCATGGAGCTTCATCCTCTCATGGGAGCTCAGCTCTTTGCCAAACGGATCGCAGACGACCGGATGACAAAGATCATCCTGCACCATCATGAACGGCTCGACGGCAGCGGCTATCCTGCCGGCATCACGGGTGATGAGATCGATATGCTGGTCAGAATCGTATCAGTGGCTGACGTCTATGAGGCCCTTGTGGCCAAACGACCATATAAACAGCCCATGCCCCGAGACAAGGCCCTTTTAATCCTCCGTGAAGATGCCGCAAACAACAAGATGGACCCGGTTGTGGTCGAGGCGATCGCCAGGGTTACGGAATCCTGGAATCCTCTGGATATTGAAAGAGATTTTTCTGCCGATTACATGGCGGATCTTGAGACGTTCCGCAGGATGACCTACTTCCGTGAACCTTTGAGCGATTTTTACAACTACCGGTATCTTCTCTCACTTGAGGAAGACAACCTGCTGGAGAAGGGAACAAGCCATTACCACATCATCATGGTCGATTTTATTGGGCTGAGGGATTTCAACAAGAAGCTGGGATACATCAAGGCAGATGACGTCATTTCTGAGATCGGCCTCAAGCTCCATCAAACCGTATTGGACTTAAACGAGAATGAGGGCGGGATCGACTCCTCAGCAATGATGCTCCGCAAGGGCGCCGACTATCTGATCTATTCTACCTACCCTGATGAAAAGCTGACCATCCTGCATCAGCGAATCACCGGACACCTGCAAGAGGCAAAAGAAAAATGGGGACTCGAAGCACGGTTCATCAACCGGCAGTTTGGAGCGAATTATCCAACCAAAAATGCGGTCAATGAACTCTTCAGCCAGGAACTGGATTAACCACAGAGCACACAGAGAGCACAGAGTTTATGTACTATTGTTTGAAGTCAGGCTTCTGAGACAATCCAGACCTTCGGGCTCGGCCAGGACCACCAGGATGTCCCCTTCATCAATCTGATAGTCAGGGGCCGGGTTGAAGACCATGGCGCCGTCGGTTTTTTTGACCGACAGAAGAATAACGTTGCATTTTTCCCGCAGGTTGGCGGTCTCCAGGCGCAGGCCGGCAAGGGGGGAGGTGTTGCTCACCCTGATCTCCTCCAGTTCCAGAAGCCGATCCATGGAACCGGAACAGATGGAGCTTTCGAGAAAGTCTGTCACTGTGGGCCGGGCCAGGGTCAAAGCCATGCGCCGAGCCCCGATGAGATAGGGGGCAATGACCTTGTCGGCCCCTGCCTGCTGCAACCTTCTTTCGGCCCCTGTATGGTCAGCGCGGGCCACCACGATGATCCCAGGATTCATCTCCTTGGCGGTCAGGGTCACATAGAGATTGTTGGCATCAGTGGGCAGGGCGGCCAGCAGGGCCTTGGCCTTTTCAATCCCGGCCTTCCGGAGGATAGCCTCGTCGGTGGCATCGCCGATGATATGAGGGTGGCCGGTCTGTTCGAGCTCTTCAAGCCGATTGGAATCGCTTTCAATGATGAGCAGTGGTTCATCAGGGCCGAGGATCTTGGCCACGGTGCAGCCGATGCGGCCGAAACCGGCGACAATGGCATGGCCCTGCAAGTCCGTGATTTTCTTTTCCATTCGTCTTTTCCCCAGGAAGGATTCCAATTTGCCGCCAACGATCACCTCGGTAATGACCGTGAACATATAAAGAATAAAGCCACCTCCCAGGAGCAGGAAAAAAGCCGTAAATATTCTGCCCTCCGAACTTAAGGGCCGGACCTCGCCAAAGCCTACCGTGGTCAGAGTGATGACTGCCATGTAAAAGGATTCCACCAGGGTCCAGTTTTCAATGGTGGAGTAGCCTATGGTCCCGATGAGGACGATACAGGAAGAAAAAAAGAAGCCGCGGATGACCCGGCTGAAAAGGCTGGATCTATTCATGGCCGCTCCGAAACCGCAATTTTCCCTGCCGGGTCAGCTTGAAGTACCCCCCCCTAATCCTCCTACACCGGATCTCTTCGGAAATCATATCGATACACATCTATACGTTCACCTGTTTTCAAGGTCTGCCCGGGTTCCAGAATGATGTATCCGTCAGCGTCTGAAAGTGAGGTCAGCATATGCGAACCCTGTTTCTCGGTATGGGTAATCCAATACCCTCCATTCGGCCGCCAGGCGAGTTGCACGCGAATCATATTTGTTCTTTTTCCTTGATTTGTAATATCATCTGCTGCTTCACCGGAGACTGTCGGCCACCCGAACGGCAACCCGTGCAAGGCCGTAATGACCGGCCTGACATAATGAGAAAAACACATAAAGGCTGATACCGGGTTCCCTGGGAGGCCGAATAAAAGGGTGTTTCCTTTTCTGGCGAAATACAGGGGTTTTCCAGGTTTTTGACGGATTTTCCAGAAAAGTTGTTTGAAGCCATTAGCCTCTGCAGCTTCTTTGACATGATCATGCCTGCCGACAGACACCCCGCCTGTGCAGAGAATGATATCAGCATCCGCCTGCGAAATAGCCTCTACAATGGCCTGTTTTTCGTCGGAGATCTGGAAGCGGCTGACTACCTTCCCTCCGGACTCCTGAATGGCCGTCTGCAGCATGATCATGTTTGAGTCCCTGATCTGATGGTCGGCAATTGATTCACCTGCGGTTATCAGCTCTGAACCTGTTGCCAGAATGGCTACTTCGCATGGTTTGTTTGCTTTGACTTTTGCAATGCCCACCGATACCAGAAGCGCTGCCTGTGGGGCGGAAATCTTTGTCTTTTTGCGCAAAAGCAGGGCCCCGGTCTGAAATTCTTCTCCCTGGTACCTGATATCCTGCCCCTGGCGCTTTGCGGCTAAAATATTGACGCTGTTGCCACGCTCTTGTGTATCTTCGACCCGCACAACGGTGTCGCACCCGGCCGCAAGCATTGCTCCTGTGCTTATACGGACAGCTTCCCCCTTATTGACCATTGCACTATAAGGAGTTCCGGCCCGGCTTTCACCCACCAGGGTAAGCGATACCGGAGAGTCCGAGGCAGCAGCAGAAACATCGTCCCAGCGGACCGCATATCCGTCCATCGCGGAGTTGGTATAGCGTGGCGAGGGTTCTGGGGCGTAGATGTCTTCAGCCAGGTATTTCTCTGCGGTGTCTTCAACTGCATATTCAAGCACAGCCGGGTCAGGAATATTGCTTTTCGTGATATGAAGGGCTTCTTCGATAGAAATCATGTCCGTCACCTCTTATCAGGTTCTTGCATATTCACCCTCCAATACTTGCCATGCTCGGCTCGACCGCGCGGCAGGAAAAACGCTCGGCCTCATGCCCGTCAGCAAAACGGTTCCGCACACAGAAAACAATGGCCTCTCTGATCTTCCGGTCGCTCGCACCGCTTCGCAGCAGCATCTTCAAGTCCAGGGCGCCGTTGTCATAGAGGCAGGTCTTCAGCATGCCGGTCGGGGTGATACGCACCTTGTTGCATGTTTTGCAGAACAGCCTGGAATGCCCCTGAATAATCCCAAGATTTCCTTTGTACCCTGAAAGCGAAAAGATGCGTGCCGTTGTCGGCACAGCGGATTCAGAGTCGACGAGTCCAGGGAAGATTCTTCTGATCCGCTTGACCAGATCGCCGTTCACAAGCGTTCCTGTTCGCTCCGCACCTGAAAACGGCATCCTTTCAATATAACGCAGGGTGATAGGAGAATTTTTGGCAAGGCCGGCCAGCTGGAGGATCTCTTTATCAGTCGTATCTTTGAGAACGACACTGTTGATTTTGAGAGGAATACCTCGCGCAAGGGCGCCTTGCAGGGTCTGCTGGACGGATTCCAGATAATCCCGTCTGGTGATCATCCAGAATCTTTTCCGGTCAAGCGTGTCAAGACTTAGGTTCATGCCGTCAAGACCGATATCCGTCAGTTCGTCGAGAAATTTTGAGGTTTTTACCCCGTTTGTGGTGATATGCAGGCGTTCCACACCCTTAATCTTCCTCAATCGAGTCAGAAACCACATGCAGCCCCGCCTGGAAAACGGTTCGCCGCCGGTCACCCGCACCTTGGTTATGCCCAAGCCGCAGAAAATATCGACAAGCCGCTCAAGTTCTTCAAAGGAGAGAATCTCTTCATGGGGGATAAACGGCACACCCGTTTCAGGCCGGCAGTATCTGCAGCGCAGGTTGCATCGGTCTGTGATGGCGAGGCGCAGATACGAGATACGGCGGTCGTGACCGTCGATCAGGTTGTATGGCTGATCCGGTTGGAGCTGGGGAGAGGAATCTCCACCGGGATAGGGGTGCAGCATGTGTCTCCTTTCCAATCACGGGAGGCACGGTCGTTTCCAACCGCACCCTGTCGGCCGAGGACCGTATCATTGACGTAGGTCCGTTGGCTCGGAGCATTGTATTGTAGAGTTGCTTTATATCAGTATAACTTGATTAACCATGTGAAAATAGATTTTTTTTGTACTGTTCATCAGATAATTTCATTACGGATGTTTCCCGCTTTCAGCGGAAAACTGCCGAAGCAATTCCGCCGCATTTTCCGGATGGCAGCTTTCGCATGTTTCCACCGGCACAGATGTGATAATGAAAAAGTCGTTATGCTCCATACCGTCAGGATTCCCGGTTTCACTATAATGACAGACATAACATTTGGTCCCTGACTTGCTGTGCTTCCCGGCTTCCCACTGTGCAACAACGTCCGGCGTTTCTTCCGTGTGACAACCAAGACACGGATCTATTGGCGATTCCAGGCGTTCTGTGCGTTCTATCGGGGCCGCACAGGCTGAGCACAAGAAAATTGCTGCAATACAAGCTGCTTTTTTCATGATCTTCCCTCCTTGTCTTGATTCGCGTATTTTTACTCTTGATGGTCTCGTGAAAAGTCAAAAAACGACTTTTTACGGACAGTTTTAAGTTTTAGAATTCGGCTTTTTACGAATCCATCACTCTTTCAGTATCTATTCTGGTGAACAGTTCACCAGGGGCTATTAATCTAGAGAAAACGTAGAGCTGTAAGAGTTTTCCAGGGCCTTAGATTCGTTCGTGTGGGACTTCGAACTATAGCCCCTCTATGTGAGAAGTCCCACACGGACGAAGATGAGGTCCTGGTGAACTCTTACCTATTCTGTTTCATCTTCCCAGTTGAAGTAAGCTAATTCAAATTCCAGGACATCCTCCCATTTTTCAATGTCGTGTGAAACTTGTTTCAATTCACTTGAGTTGGCGGCCTCAAGAACAATGGCAATCCCTTTAGGCCCGACATCCTCAACCTCGAGTCCGGAAACGGCCGCAAGTTTTGATTTTAATCCTGGCTCGGCTTCCTTATTGACCGGTACAACGATAGCTCCTGCAATTGGCATATAGTACCTCCTGAGAGTGTGGTTT
>DAOVSZ010000182.1 GCA_030627725.1 Desulfobulbaceae bacterium | reverse complement strand
TCTTGACCATGTCTGAGCGTTTGACACCATACAGGATATTTGCTTCTCTGTAGTCGGTCATCTTCAACCCGGCCTTGAAATTAAAGGTAAAGTTGTGCAGGAGTTTGCGGCTGTAAGTAAGAGTTGCATTGTGTCTGTCATAGCTGTTTTCCGGGTCGTCTGCGCCTTCATCTTGAAAGGAGAGTATAAACCCGAAAGTGTTCACGCCGGCATTGATCATTGGGCCGATGCTGAAAGTAGTGTTTGTCGCGTCTTTTGATGTATCCTGCGGGTATTGCTTTTTCTCAGATTTAGCGCCCAGCTTGATCTGGATAACCGGATCCATGGTGAGAATGAAATTCGAGGCGATCCCGTTTGAGACCAGATACTTCTCGTCATCGAGATAGGTCTGGGTGGCAAGACCGTAGATGTCCCACATAAAGGCGTCTGTCTTCCAGACCGGACCTGAGTTGATGCCGAGATAGTTGATGTCAAGATCGACCTGATCCTGATACAGAGCGTTATAATTGATCAGTATGGTTTTCCACGCAATGTTTCTGTCCGGGACTTTGTAGATATGATTGAGCATGATGGTGCTGTTCATGATCTGGTCTTCTTTCGGGGTGGCGGTGTCGCCTGTCAGTTCCAGTTCAAACCCGAGCACCTCGGTGGTAGTGCTTAAAGGAGCTGATTTGATATTATCATCCCAGTTGATCCCGGCAGTAAAGACCCCCGAGAGAATATGCTTCTTTTCCGCCTTTTTCATCACATCAAGGAAGAACTCGATATTCTTCTTCACGTTCTCCGGCGGGTCTGCGGCAAGGACTTCCATGAAGTAGGTTTTTGCGGCTTCAAACGATCCGAGTTCGAAATGGCTTCTGGCAAGTTCGAGCTTGATGCGTATCGCTTCCGGGTCCATGATCAGGATCCGGTCAAAGGTCATGATCGCGATCTCATAGTCCTTCATTCCAAAGGCGGCCCGGCCGAGATAAAAACTTATATCCAGGTTGCCAGGGTCTTGTTTGAAGGCGTGAAAGAACTCGTCATACGCCTCTTTGTACTTCAGTTCTTCAAAGAGCTGTTTGCCTTTCAGGAAAGCTTCTTCCTGAGAGGGATCTTCAGCATGAGAGAGAGATAAAGAGAAGAGAGAGCAAAAACAGAAGCACAGAATAAAGGCAGGGAGAAGCAGTTTATGGTGTGTGGAGGTGTTTGTTTTTCTGCCAGGCATTAAATTTTTTGTTAATTCTTCTTTCAGAAAGGATGTTTTTGATGGAGTTATCACCGCAAATTTCATATTATTCTACCTTAATTCTTTGTAGATTTGCAAGCGGGAAAAAGGTGAATATTTATGAATGGTTGTAGCAAAAAGATGCATCAGGCATGGAGTACGCAACTCTCTCAGGAGCATGCCTCCATATGCTGGAAATATTCGGTAGACCTTAAGAAACCGCTCATAGAACTCACTGATTCGAAAAAAAAATGGGGAAGCTGGGATCCTGGGAACCGAACCATCCGGCTCTCCAGGAACCTTATAAACAGCCATAGCTGGGATGTTGTGCTTCATGTGCTGAAGCATGAGATGGCGCATCAGGTGGTGAGCGAGATCTTCAAAGAAGACTCTGGTCATGGAAAGCCTTTTCAGAAGGCCTGTTCACTGATCGGGGTAGCTGCTGAGTTC
Organism: Desulfobulbaceae bacterium; assembly: GCA_030627725.1. Taxonomy (GTDB): domain Bacteria; phylum Desulfobacterota; class Desulfobulbia; order Desulfobulbales; family DAOVSZ01; genus DAOVSZ01. The sequence goes on along the minus strand of DAOVSZ010000182.1, from coordinate 4,310 downwards.
AGGGGCGCATCCGGCGATATTCCGAGGATACTCGACGATTTTCATAACAAGGAGGATGATCCTCACTTACGAAAAATTCTTTTAAAGGCCCAAAAACTTCTCTCTCTCGCCGAATCATCAAATGAGCACGAGGCAAGCCTGGCCATGGAAAAGGCGAACGAGTTCATCCGCCGCTATAACCTGGACCGGATCGGGTTTGAAAAACCTGCCGACTATGTCTATGTGATCATCAACCACAAAAAAAAGAGGATAGAGAACTATCATCGGCGGATCTGCACGATTCTGATGGATTATTTCTTTGTCGAGGTGATATTTTCATCACTCTACGACCCGGAGACCTGCGAGAAGCATAAGATCATTGAACTCCTCGGCACGGTCGAGAACGTCTCCTTTGCCGAATATGTCTATCATTTCCTCATGCAGCAGCTCGATTCACTGTGGCGAAATCATCATAAAAAGACCCACGTTCCGGCAAGACAGAAACGCTCCTACCGGCTTGGGGTCTTGAGCGGTTTTATTGACAAACTTGCCAGGCAGGAGGAGAGGCACAGGGAAGAATTGCCGGAAATGACAGATACACCGATGACGACAAGCGCTCTTGTCTGTACCGGCGACCGTGCACTTGCCGCATTTCTTTCTGCCCGTTTTCCCCGTCTGTCAAGGCGGAGATGGAAGCCCCCTCTTGTCGATCAAGCGACCTACAAGGCAGGTGTGTCAGACGGCAAAAAGATCACCCTTCATAAGGGAGTAACACATGATGAGGGCAATAACGGATGGCTGCTTGAATAACCGTTTCGTGAGACTTGCGTTTCGTAGTTTGAACGCCTAGCCGAACAATCCCGCTTTAGCGGAGGGCCTTGTGCCCGTGATTAACCTGTTTGAACGGTTCACTATCTTGTCAGATGCCGGTACTTGATCCGGTGCGGCTGGTCCGCTTCTGTTCCGAGGCGCGCCTTTCTGTCCTCTTCGTATTCAGTGTAGTTGCCGTCGAACCAGACAGCTCGGCTGTCGCCTTCAAAGGCGAGGATATGGGTTGCGATTCGGTCAAGGAACCACCGGTCATGGCTGATGACAACGGCGCAGCCGGCAAAATTCTCAAGAGCCTCTTCAAGCGCCCGCAGGGTGTTGACATCGAGATCATTGGTTGGCTCATCAAGAAGCAGGACGTTCGCCTCCTCCTTGAGGATGCGGGCGAGGTGGACCCTGTTTCTCTCCCCGCCTGAAAGCGTCCCGACTTTTTTCTGCTGGTCGGCGCCGGAAAAATTAAAGCGGGCGACATAGGCCCTGGAATTCACGTCTCTTGCGCCGAGTTTGATCGTATCCTGATCGTCGGCAATGGTCTGCCAGATTGTTTTTTCCGGGTCAAGGATGTCTCGGCTCTGATCAACGTAGGCCAGCTTGACGGATTCTCCTGTTCGTAAGGAGCCTGCATCAGGCGCAACTTTTCCGGTTATCATGTTGAAGAGGGTCGTTTTACCGGCGCCGTTCGGCCCGATCACGCCGATAATGCCGCCTGGGGGCAGAGAAAAGGTGAGGTCTTCGACAAGAAGCCTGTCGCCAAAGGCCTTTTTGACCTTGTCCGCCTCAATAACGGTCTTGCCAAGTCTGGGGCCGGGTGGGATATAGATCTCCAGTTCACGGTCACTTTTTTCATATTCCTGGTTTAAGAGCGACTCATAGGAGTTTATTCTGGCCTTTGCTTTTGCGTGCCGCCCCTTGGGGGACATCCGTATCCATTCAAGCTCGTGCTTCAAGGTCCTTTGGCGGTCCGACTCCTGTTTTTCCTCCTGGGCAAGCCGTTTCTGCTTCTGCTCCAGCCATGAAGAGTAGTTCCCTTTCCAGGGGATCCCTTTCCCGCGGTCCAGCTCAAGGATCCAGCCGGCAACGTTGTCTAAAAAATAGCGGTCATGGGTGACCGCGATCACGGTGCCTTCGTACCGCTTCAGATGCTGTTCGATCCAGGCCACGGTTTCCGCGTCCAGATGGTTGGTCGGTTCATCAAGAAGCAGGATATCAGGTTTCTTGAGCAGCAGCCTGCACAAGGCAACCCGGCGCCGCTCGCCGCCTGAAAGGACATTGACCGGTGTCTCTCCCTCCGGGCATCGGAGCGCGTCCATTGCCATAAGAAGCCTGCTGTCAAGGTCCCAGGCATTGTGGGCATCGAGTTTTTCCTGGACCGCGGCCTGTCGATCACAGAGGTCGGCCATTTCGTCGTCAGACATCGGTTCAGCGAATTTTTCGTTGATTTCGTTAAACTCGTTCATGAGATCAACGGTTTCCTGCACGCCTTCCTGGACAATCTCCTTGACCGTCTTTGTGTCATCCAGAACCGGTTCCTGTTCAAGAAAACCGACCGTGAGTCCCTGCGAAATGGTGGTTTTGCCGTTGAACTCGGTATCGACTCCTGCCAGGATCTTTAAAAGAGAACTCTTGCCGGACCCGTTCAGTCCCAGGACACCGATCTTGGCGCCGTAAAAATAGGACAGGTTGATATCTTTTAATATCTGTTTCTTGTTGATGAATTTGCTCACTCCGATCATGGAGTAGATTACCTTGTTTATGTCGTTGCTCATTTTCTTTACCTTATGTTTAGAATGCTGACTACTCACTGGAAATCTTAGAGGTACAGTTTATACATCATATTGCAGCATCTTTCACTTCTTCTTTATTTGCATTGTAGACGAAAACTAAAATAGAAAAAAACACGCAAACAGCATATAATGCTATTCAAAGCTATTTTTTAAAAAGAATTCAGGAGACATAATCCGGGAGTTAGGAGATAAAACTGTTATTCTGGATTCTGGATTCTGACTTCTGGCGCGAAAACACTTGTAATTACATGAAATAAATACAAAAATATCAACATAGCAAAAACATTTGTTATTTGACTGAGCAGAGCGCCTCAACATGTCCACATCAAACCCCATCTTAGTTGCCATTCGTCCTCAGCATCGCCGTGGTGAGCAGTTGCTGGGAAAACAGTGGTATGCCTTTGTTAAATCCTTCAGAAGTCTGCTCCTTCAAGCCGGTTTTGAGAACCAGTTCAGCAGTGAAGACCTGTTTCTTTTCATGTTCAGCAGTGTGAATTCCGCCTTTACCGCTATTTTTGAGAACCTTGATTCGGTCAAGGTGGAATTCGAATGGCAGGAGATACATGGGGCCGTGCCTCTGCAGATCGTGCTCCATCTTCTCAATAAAGGAGAGACCGGGCCGATGGTAGCTGAGGTTGACTCCGAGATATGGGCCTTTCTTGATCAGGAAACGCCATATGTCTCAAAGTCGCTGAAACAGCAGTGGGACCAGTTTACCACCACCAGGGTGCCGGGATGTTCCTTTGCGGATGTTGACCACGGCCTGTATCGGGTCGATATTGAAAACAGGGAACTTATCAAGACCGAAAGGCTGTTTCCCTTCCGGAAACTGTCGGTTTCATCCGGCAATAAACGCGAGTGTTTTTATTGCGGGATGCGAAACCATCTGCCGTCAAACTGCCCGAGCAAGCTTCTGACCATGGAGCTGCAGGGCCTTGATAAAATCGGATATCTTTCCTTCAAGAAGCTGGGGAAGTCCTTCAGGGAGACGTTCACCAATCTCAGGCCTGTGTTGAACAGGCTGGCCGCCGGGCCGGACAATTCCCGTATCCGCAAGGACCCGCATCTGCTCTCGTTCGTTGCCTATCTCGATCTGTATAAAATCTTTCAGTTCCGGTTTCTCCACAGGATATCCTTCAGCGTCACCACGAAATGGGAAAATATTTTTTCCAGGGATGAGATGCACATTGAGGACAATAATCTTTTTATCGGCCTGGATTGTCTGCGCACCGGGCAGTATGAAAAGGCGGAAAAGTCTCTTCTTGTTGCTGCCGGGTACAAGCAGGAAAAGCAGTTTTATGCCTTTATAGGTCTCGCTTTTCTGGCCCTTGAAAGAGGGCGGATGCAGGAAATGGGCAACTGCTTTGACCAGGCCTTGAGCCTGGCTGAACAGAACAAGGAGCAGATGTATATTAACCTTCTTCTTTCACGCTATTATGACCTTGTCGATAATCTGTGGAAAGCCCAGTATGCGGTAAAAAATATACTGAAGATCGATCCGGAAAACCATGAAGGTCGCTACCGGTTTATTCAGATTGAGATCAAGAGCGGTTTTTCTGAAAAATCCTTCCGAGAACTGCAGCTTCTGCAGAAGCATTCAAAGGAGTTTTTCATGACCCTTCTCATGGATCCGCAGCTGCAGCGTGTGCATGGTTTTATTGATGAGATGCTTTCAGAGCGGATCAAGATCATGAAGACATCTGCAACGACCCTTCTGAC
>DAOVSZ010000008.1 GCA_030627725.1 Desulfobulbaceae bacterium | reverse complement strand
TCGCTGATAAGAGTTCCAACCGGCGCAAGATTCCTGTGATCGGAGAGCTGATGCTCGACTTTTCCGATGCTGTCCAAATGGAGGCGGATTCTCCAGTCTATATGAAGGGGCGCTTTGAGGCCCTGGCCTTAGCGGCCGGCAACAGCATTGAGCGCCTCCTTCTGGAAGCGGATTATGCCAGGCAGACCAAAGAGATGACTGAAGCCTCCCGGAAGATTGAAGAGAACCAGAGACAGCTGTTTCATTCCCATCGTCTTGCAACAGTGGGGCAGCTTGCCGCAGGCGCTGCGCATGAAATAAATAATCCTCTCACCATTATCTCACTTAATATCCAGATAATGGAACGCCTTTTGTCCGAGAGAAAAGAGGAGACGGAACTGGCGGATCGGTTGAAAACCATTTCAGGCCAGGAAAGGCGGATCTCCAAAATCATTCAGGACCTGATGGGGTTTGCCCGTCCGTCCCAGCCGAAATTCTGTCCCTCGGTTGTTGATGAGATCCTGGAAAAGGTATTGGCTGTCATCGGTGACCGGGTGACCATGACCGACATCCGGATAGAAACCAAGGTCCCGAAAGACCTTCCCATGGTAATGGTTGATCCCCTTCAGATCGAGCAGGTTATCATGAACCTTCTTGTCAACGCCAGTCATGCGATGCCGGACGGTGGAAGAATCAGCATTGCTGCACAGGCCCGGGAAAATTATGTTGAGATACGTGTCGTTGATACGGGCCAAGGGATATCGAGGGAGAATCTGAACAAGATCTTCGATCCTTTTTTTACCACAAAGAAAGAAGGGGAGGGCACCGGGCTCGGCCTGGCCATCTGTAACTCCATTATCGAGCACAACGGCGGCATGCTGAAGGTGCACAGTGACGGCAAGACAGGAACCACATTTACCATGACCCTTCCTGTTGACAAGGGCGGTCGTCTCAGGGCGCTGAAGAAGGTAATAGAGAAGAAGAAAAAGGGAGCAGCCGCTGTCAGGCCGGAAAAATATCGCATTCTGGTGATTGATGACGAGAAGATATTAAATGATATGCTGCGGGAAAGTCTTCGAGAGGCCGGCTACGAGGCGGACGGCGCCTATGACGGTGTTGAGGGTATCGGTCTCTTGCGGTATAAAAAATACCACATGATACTGCTTGATATCCGGATGCCCCGGAAGGACGGTCTTGAGGTGCTGCAATTCGTTCGGGAAAATTATCCGAATGTCAAGGTGGTGATTATTACAGGGCTTGCTTCGAAAAAAGAGGTCCAGGAAACGGTCAAAATGGGCGCCTTTGCATGCCTGAAAAAACCGTTTCGTCTTGAGAATGTCTTGAAGACGATCCAGCAGGCCCTGAATACATAACCGCATGAAAAAACAGACGAAACAAATGCCTCAGCTTGTATCCATCCAGGAAATATCCGAGGAGACAGGGCTGGAAGAGAGCCTGCTCAGATTTTATGAATCTGAATATCCTTCAGAATTGCCGGACAAGATCCTGCAGGGTGATATGCTCGCTTTTGATGTCTGCGCGATTGAGGCATTTCAAAGAATACATGACCTTCATCAGGGAGAACAGCTGGAGCCGACAGCAGGTGAGGGCCGCTATGCAAGGGTAATTGCAGTTACGTCAGGAAAGGGCGGGGTCGGAAAAACCAACATTGCGCTTAACCTGGCCATTGAGATGCAGCGGTTCGGCAAGATGTGTATTGTCCTGGATGCTGATATGGGCATGGCCAATGTGCATCTTCTGGCAGGAATCCCTGCCGGAAACAATATCCGGGATATAATTTCTTCCGGCAGGGATATTGTCGATATTATTGCCGAGGGGCCGGAGGGGATCGGAATAATCCCGGGAGGCGGCGGCATCCTGTCGCTCGCTGACAGTTCCCGCCACGATCGAATGAAGGTTATCGATGCCTTAAGAACGGTGGAAAAGGAGGCAGAGGTAATCATTGTCGACACCGGGGCCGGTATGGGCTCATCCGTCCGCGATTTTCTGGCCTGTGCCGATGATCTTCTTTTTGTGCTTTCTCCTGATATAACCTCGCTGGCCGATGCCTATGGGCTGTTGAAGGCCCTTCATCATGAGAAGATGTCGGAGCGGCCGGTGTATTCGGTTATTAACATGGTTGAGACGTTGAAGCAGGCAGCAGGGGTCGCACACCGTTTTTCTTCCTGCGCGCACGAGTTTCTTGGCCGGAATGTGGAAAATATCGGCTATATCCTGAAAGATTCCACGGTGGCTGCAGCGACTGTTCGACGAACGCCGTACTCGGTCTTTAAACCGCAGGCACGGGTCAGTAAAAACACTCGCAATATTGCGGCTGCTTTGTTAAAGAATGAAGAGTCGACAATCAGGGTAAGTTCTGCGTTCGGCCGGTATATGAACCTGCTTCGCGCGCAAAAGATGTAAGCAACCTCCAAGAATCGCTTATAAAGTGTTGCAACTTTCGTCCTGACAACAGTCACGAAAAAATAATAGGAAACGTTAGATAGGGGTAATAGATGACACAGAATCAATTGGCATACAATTCAGGGGTGCAGTTAAATCATTCCGGCGTGGGACAGAACTATGTCAGCTGGACGAGTAAATTCAACCTGTCCAAGAATCCCTTCAAGGACACGCTGGACACCGATCTTTTTTTCAGGACCAGGCAGCACGAGGAGGCCCTGGTAAAAATAAGGATCGGCATCGAAGACCAGCATGCCCTGCTTTTGCTGGCCGGAGCGTCCGGGACCGGCAAGACTATTGTCTCGCAGGTGGTCTTAAAGGCCTTGGATCCGGCCTTCTTTGAGCCGGTCTTTGTCTTTGTCCATCCGGGAATGGGGAAAGGGGCGCTCTTGACCGCCATATTGAGTGAGCTGGGAGTTGAGAAGATAGCGCGCTATGCCAGCAAACAGCTCCAGCTGCTGCAGGAAAAGGCCCTCGCGCTTCATGCAAACGGAAAGCGACTTGTCGTTGTCATCGATGAAGCGCATTTTTTGAAGGCCGACGCCTTGCACATCCTGCGGACCCTTTCAAACCTGGAAACAGAGTCGGAGAAACTGGTCACGGTCCTGCTGGTGGCGGAAGATATTCTCCGCCGCCGCCTCAACAGCCCCTATTACGCTTCTCTCAGAAGCCGGATAATGTTCTCCATGCGGCTTCTGAATCTCACTTTTGAAGAGACCGAACAGTACATCAAGTACCGGCTTTTAAAATGCAAGGCCCCGGCCCATCTTATTGAAGAGGACTCCTATCATGTGATTCATCACTTCAGCAAAGGGGTGCCGCGGGAAATCAACCGGCTGCTTTATAACGCCTTCATGGAGACCATAGCTGCCGACCGCTTTTCAATCTCACCAGAGATCTTACGGAACGTCTCTCACAAATTCGCCTTTTTTCATGGGAAAAATTAGCCGACTGCGCCTTACGGGAAGCTCGAAAAAACACTCGTATGAGAGAGGGGTGACCGAGTGCGAGCTCGATGTTCTTCTCGGGAATGATGCCCCGAAAGAGGAGGCCCGAGAACCGGATACGTCCGCGAAAAATCGGATTACCAGGCTTCGGGATGTGACCGGAAGGGGCTGAGCATCGGAACAGCCATGAAGGATATCTTTATCAGAAACGGGACCGTGCTGCCGCTTGTCGCCGGTCGGACCGATCTCATTACCCCCGGATTTGTCAGTATTAAAGATGGTGTGATAGATGATGTCGGCCCGATGGCCGACGCACCAGGCGCCTCCCCTTTCGCTCAAGTCATTGATGCTGAAGGCTCGCTGGTCATGCCGGGTCTTGTCAACAGCCATACCCATGGCGCCATGACCCTGTTCAGGGGGCTGGCGGACGATCTGCCCTTTATGGTCTGGCTGCAGGAGCATATTTTTCCTGCTGAGGCGAACCATGTCAACCCGGAGATGGTATACTGGTGTACAAAGCTTGCCGCGGCAGAGATGATTCTGTCCGGCGCCACAACGGTTGCCGACAGTTATTTTCACGAGGATTACGCGGCGCGTGCCTTCCGTGATACCGGTCTGCGAGCAGTTGCCGCGCAGGGTGTTATTGATTTTCCCGCGCCAGGCGTCCCTGATCCTTCGTATAATGTGGATGCGGCAGCCACTTTTATTGACCAATGGCAGGAGAAAAACTCCCTGATCACCCCGGCTGTTTTCTGTCACTCCCCGTATACCTGCGGCCCGGCAACACTTCAGAAGGCAAAAGAGCTGTCCCAACAAAGAAAAGTTCCCTTTTTCATCCATGTGGCTGAAACTGAAGAGGAGAACAGAGAGGTCCGGGAACGCTTCGGAACAACACCGGTCCGGCATCTGCACAGTCTGGAAATTCTGGACAGGAACACGATTTGCGTCCACTGTGTCTGGCTGACCAGGAAGGACATCGAGATTATAAAACAGACAGGCGCACATGTTGCAACATGTCCGGAGAGCAACATGAAACTCGCCTCCGGGGTCGCGCCTCTTATGGATCTCCTGGCTGAGGGAATACCCGTCGGCATCGGCACGGACGGCTGCTCAAGCAACAACGATCTTGACCTTTTCAGAGAGATGGACACCCTTGCTAAGCTGCACAAGGTCACCCATCATGACCCGACCATACTCCCGGCCCGGACGGTTCTGCAGATGGCAACAATCGGCGGGGCCGGGATGCTTGGGATGGACCATCTTATCGGCAGTATTGCGAAAGGAAAAAAAGCGGATATTATCTTCCTTGATCTCAACCAGCCGCACCTGACACCATTTTACAACACCGATCTCCTGGTATACGCTGCCAGGGGCGCTGATGTCTCTACCGTGATCATCGATGGAAATCTCGTTATGCAGGACCGTGTAATATTTACCTTTGACTTGGCCGAAACAATGGCCAGGGTTAGAGAACTGAGCAAGGAGATACAGTGACCGACCCTTCAACCAGCACAGCGCCCCTTCTGAAACCCTGTTTTGCGGGCTGTCTTCAGTTTGATGTGAAGACCGGAGCGATTGATGCAAATATCAATGCGGTTGAAAAAGGGCTTGACCGGCTCAGCCTGCAGTACCCCGGCATTGTTGTGCTCCCTGAACTCTGGGCAACAGGATTTGCCTATGACCGGCTTGACGAGATGGCGGGAAAGACCCCGGAAATTTTGAATCGGCTGCAAAAGCTTGCCGGGCAGTATCGGGTCGTTATTGCCGGCTCCCTGCCGGAAGCGGTTGACTGTGAAGAGGGCCGACACTTTTACAATACGCTCTCTATTACAGATCAGACCGGTGTTCTCGGGACATACAGAAAACAATATCTTTTTGCGCCGATGCACGAAGACAGGTATTTTTCCGCCGGAGATTCTCCTGCTGCGGCTGCAACTCCGATTGGCCGGGTGGCATCATTGGTCTGTTTTGATCTTCGTTTCCCCGAACTTGTGAGGAACCAGGCGAGAGACGGCGCCGGCCTCCTGGTGATCAGCGCCCAGTGGCCTGCCGCCCGCAGGGACCATTGGCAGACCCTGGTGAGGGCGCGGGCGATCGAAAATCAACTCTTTGTGCTGGCCTGCAACCGGTGCGGCACAACCGGCGATACCGAGTTCGGCGGCAATTCGATGATTGTGGCTCCGGATGGCACCGTGCTCAGTTCCGCCGGCGATGGAGTGGAAGAACCAAGCGTCCGTATCGATCCGGGCCTGTTGGGCCAGGTCCGCTCCCGGTTTACAAGCGTAGGCAAGACGCCTCATAGCTTTTACGACAGCACGAAGGTGATCGAAGAAGAGGCCCTGGGCGAGAAACTTTCACGCTCTCAGGGCATCGGCAGGACGATCGTCTTTACCAACGGGTGCTTTGATATCCTTCACACCGGGCATGTAACCTACCTTGAACAGGCGCGGAAAAAGGGGGACTGTCTCGTAGTCGGGCTGAACAGCGACGCCTCAATCAAGTCCATCAAAGGCCCGGACCGGCCGATTAATTCCGAAGAGAGCCGCGCCCGCATTCTGGCTGCGCTCGGCTGCGTGGACTTCGTTGTTCTCTTTGACGAGGATACGCCTCACAGACTTATAACAACACTGATGCCCGATGTGTTGGTCAAGGGAGCTGACTGGGAGATTGAGAATATTGTGGGGGCAAAGGAGGTCCTTGCCGCCGGGGGCCGCGTAGAAACCATCGCCTTTGTGGAAAATCATTCAACCACGTCTCTTATCGAGAAAATCAGAGAGTGAATTTATTTCTGAGCGGATTCTAAGTTCACTTACACAAAACCTGCCACCCGGGGGGCAGGTTTTCAGATGAAAGGCCCAGATCTTCCGCAAAAGCCGACATTGCCCCTGAGTCACAGTTTATGCACGATTTTCTGTTACCGCTGTTGACATCGTTAAGCTCCTGCCGGATAAATTTCAGGAAGGTTTCAGCAATTTCTTCTTGAATCGCGCTTATTTCTCTTTTTTCCTTGTTACAGAATTTGCAAAGCCGATGCCAGTTGGCAATGGATCGCGCCACACCGCGATAGAGGCCCTTGTCCCGGTTTTCCGGCAGCAGATCTCTCAGGATGATAGTCCGGTAGCGGTTTATTACTTCGGTTTTAAGAGGGAGCAGGTCCTTGCGTGCGATGTCAATGTGAGGGCCTTCCGGGTCCTCGGTGAGATAATGGAGAGAGCCATGGTAGGTCACTTCCGGAATTTCTCCGGAATGGCGTATAATCAAAATTTCCTCTGAGAGATAAAACTTCTTGTCGTTCATAGCGTATCTGTCTATTGTTCTTCAAACAATTAAGGATACATCCAAATGGAAATATGTAAAATCGTTTTTTCCGTATCCGGGGTCGAAACCTGGTTTTTTCTGCCGCCCCTTGTCTCTTTTGTCATCTCCTTTTTTACCTCCATGGCAGGGGTTTCCGGGGCCTTTCTGATCCTGCCGTTTCAGATGAGCGTTCTCGGTTTTACGACGCCGTCGGTCAGTTCGACAAATTTTTTGTACAATATCGTCGGCATTCCAGGTGGGCTCACTCGTTATATCCAGGAAAAACGAATGCTCTGGCCCCTTGCCGGCTGGATTACCGTTGGCACCCTGCCCGGTGTTTTTTTCGGGTATTACTTCCGCGTCCGGTATTTCCCCGATCCGCGAACTTTTAAGTTTTTCGTAGGCGCTGTCCTGCTGTACCTTGCCTTCAGTCTTGCCAAAGGGATGCTGAAAAAGACAGACAAGAAAGCGCCGGAAGCCAAGACCTACGAAATTGATTCTGTTACAACGAATCTCCGTACAATCCAATATACGTTCAATGGCACGCCTGTTTGCATCAGTGTGCCGGCGATCATCTCTCTTTCCCTGGTGGTTGGCGTTATCGGCGGTATCTATGGGATCGGCGGAGGAGCGATCATTGCCCCGTTCTGTGTCAGTATTCTCCGTGTCCCTGTGTATACGGTTGCCGGCGCCGCCTTGATGGGAACATTCATAACCTCAATAGCCGGCATTGGCTTTTACAGCACGATTGCCCTCAACAACGGTCAGACAGCCCCGCCCGACTGGCTTCTTGGGTTTCTTTTTGGGATAGGTGGGCTTGTGGGAATGTATTTCGGCGCCAAATGTCAGAAATATGTGCCGGAAAAGGTAATAAAGGCCATCCTTGCCCTGATTCTTTTCTCGGTTTCCGGAAGGTATATCTGGCAGTTTTTTGCCTGATGTAAGAGTATCATACCCTTTGTAATGAGGCCGGGAAAGCGGTGATGAAAAAGAAGCGACCTCAGCCGTTCTCGAAAGGATGGGTGAATATCTGGCCCATCAATCATGTCTTGGGCAGTGATGCCCGATATACCTCCCCTTTTCAAAGAAAAAGGTCTGAAATAGTTATATCAACAAATATAAGTAGATGATGTAGCCTGTCAGCAGAATGGCGCCGTGGTGCCTTTGCAGACGGTGCGTGCGGTAAAGTACGGGAACAAGAAAGGCGGAAAAGAGAAGCATGGCCGGTAGATCGCGCCGGAGAAGGTGCGAAGGAAGATCAAAAGGCACAACTATTGCGGTGCCGCCCATAACCAGCAGCAGGTTGAAAAGATTACTGCCCACGATATTGCCGACAAGAATGTCGCTTTCCCGTCTCCGGATTGCTGAGATGCAGGAAGCAAGCTCCGGCAAAGAGGTCCCGACAGCTGCAAGCGTCAGCCCGATAACAAGTTCCGATACCCCAAAATGCCTTGCCACATCCACCGCGCCGTTAATAAACAGGGTGGAGCCGAATGCGAGCAGGAGCAGCCCGGCGATGATGAAGCTGATGATAGAGGTATACGAATGTGAGTCGGATGCTTCTTTCCGGGGGGCTTCATTGTTCTTTTTTTCACGCACTTCCCGGTGGTATGAGGAAACGGTATAGGCGATAATGGCGGCAACAAAGAGTAATCCGAAGATCCTGTTGAAGACGCCTGTCCAGGTTATCCCGAAAAGAAGAAGGGAGGCAAGAAGCACCAGATAGAGTTCTTTTGCGATTCTGGAAAAGTGTATCGCAAGGGGAGACAGGAGTGCGGACAGGGCCAGGACCAACCCGATATTGGCGATATTGCTGCCGATCACATTGCCGATCATGATGTCCGGATGATTCTGCAGTGTTGCATTCAGGCTCACGAACAGCTCCGGCATGGACGTGCCAAAGGCCACAACCGTGAGCCCGATAAGCAGGCTGCTCATGCCCAGACGTCCGGCGAGCTTTACAGCGCCTGATATCAGCGTTTCTCCTCCTGCCACCAGCAGCAAGATTCCGCCGGCCAGGGCCAGAATAGAAAACCATATATTTGAAAAATTTGATGTTATTTCCATATGAGTTCGTAACTGATTATTCTCCTTTGGCGCCTGTGATCGCTTCCATTTTTTTCTGCTCCACGGGTTGGCACTGACGCCTGGAGTGATAATAGTAATAGAATCCTGCTGTCACGTTATCACTCCACGTATACACTGAATTGATGTTTTTTGCTTGACACATACGCAGGATAGAGTAGACAGTGTACAGGATGTATTCTATTGTAATACTATACTGTTACCTGTTGTATAGCCCATCTTTTTTGGTCCAAATCAAAAAAAATATGATTTGGACGCATGAACCGTTTTTTTGCAAGATACCTTTTTGCTATTTCTGAATAAACAATGTCCAGATATCCGCATAACGATGATGCTGTGCAACTTATAAAAGAGACAGCAGACCTTGTTCAGATTGTCGGGGAGAACGTCAACCTGAAGCGGGCGGGCGCCAACTACAAGGGACTTTGCCCGTTTCACTCAGAGAAAACCCCCTCTTTCATCGTTAATCCCGCCCGCCGTACCTTTCACTGTTTTGGCTGCAACGAAGGCGGCGATGTCTTCACCTTTGTCATGAAGTATCATCACCTCTCGTTTCCAGAGGCCATAAAAGAGCTTGCCCGCAGGTATCAGATCGCCCTGCCGGAGAAAACGCTCTCTCCCGAGGAGCAGGAAAGGGCGCGAAAACGGGAAAAACTCTATGAAGTAAACGAGCAGGCTGCAAAAATATTTCATGATTTTCTGCTTACTTCCGCGCAGGCGGAGCCTGCACGGAAGTACCTTCTGGAAAGAGAGATCCCTGAAGAAATCATCACATCCTTTCAACTGGGGTATGCCCCGGACAGTTGGGATTTTCTGAGCAAAAAATTTTCCGCGGCTTCTGCTCGCTCCGAGGCGCTTGCTGCCGGTTTAGTGGTCAGCAAAGACCGTGGCGGCTCTTATGACCGCTTTCGGGACCGGGTGATGTTTCCTATTTTTGGCCAGACCGGCCAGGTGGTTGCCTTTGGCGGGCGGATCTTGGGGGAGGGACAGCCGAAGTACATGAACTCGCCGGAGTCTGCGATTTTTGACAAGAGCAGGACACTGTTCGGGCTTTTTCAGCAGAAAGATCATATCCGAAAATCACGACAGGGAATTATTGTCGAGGGCAATTTTGACCTTCTGTCACTGATCAGCCACGGCATACATAACGCTGTGGCGCCGCTGGGAACTGCGCTGACCCCTTTACACATACGCATACTGAAAGGGTATGCGGATGAAGCGGTGCTGCTCTTTGACGGTGATCCCGCAGGAATCCAGGCGGCAATGCGTGCCGTGCCGTTGTTTCTTTCCGAGCAGTTGCCGGCCAGAATCGTTGCCTTGCCGGCAGAATATGATCCTGACTCCTATGTGCGGGAACACGGAAGGGAGGCCCTTCACGAGTTGATTGATGGCGCTGACTCGCTGCCTGAATTTGTTTTTGACAGGCTGGTTGAGCGATTCGGCACGGGTCTGGACGGAAAAAACAGGATTCTGGCCGAGTTACGGCCGATTGTCGCTGCAATTGATGACGGAAACCTGCAAAAAACGTTCTTTATAAATCACTTCAGTCAGAAACTTGGCATTGGACCGGAACAACTTGCACGGGGCCTTGTCACCTCTGTAGCTATGCAATCAGCACCGGTTAAGGGACGGGAGAACAGCCGGTTGAATCTGTCGCAGAAAGAGAGGCAGTTGCTGGAATTTTTAATAATTTTTCCGGAATTTCTGGAGCCATTTATCGATGCGGGACTCGAAGAGGTGATCGCCGGACCGTCAGGCTTGGTTCTCTTTGAGCAGATGAAAAACACGGCATCAGAGGATGGGCAACAAGGCCCGGAGCGTCTTCTTGATTTGCTTCCCCACGGTTCGGAACGTTCTTTTGTCTCCGGGATATTGACTTCCATTCCCTCGTGTTCAGACGAAAAAAAGGAGAACGAGGCCCATGAAAAAATTGCCTGGCTTAAAAAAAATCGTCTCCTTGTTGCCCGGGAACAAATCATTCAGCAACTCAACGAAGCCCAGCGTTTGCAAGACGAGGCGCTGTTAATGGAACTTCTCCAGGAGAAGAAAAGAATAGATGAGAGTCTGATATCGTAAAAATCTACTCCCATTTTTTTTTAAATCATTTAATTTTTTTTTTAAATCATTTAAGATGATTAGCCTGTATAGTTGGTAAAATTACGGAGGAGATTATCATTCGTGAAAAAAAAAGCAAAAAAACGTTTTGCAGGAGCGCGGGCTGCAGCAGGAAAGAGAGCGATGCATTATAGTCAGGAGGTTGCTGAGATGCAGGCGGATGGCGGAAAATCGACCTCTGCTGAGGAAAAGCCGGATGACCTGACAGAAATGTTCGAGGGTAAACAACCCACGAAGTCGACCTTCTCTTCCTCACAGGGGCCTGCGGGAGCCAAGCCTTCCCCGTCCTTTTCCCACGGCAAGGGCATGCACGCATCTATAGACCCTGTGAAGGCTTACTTGCGCGAAATGGGTGCGGTTTCCCTCTTGTCGCCGGCTGAAGAGGTTGCGATTGCTAAAAGAATAGAAAATGGAGAAAAAGAGATTCAGAATGCGGTTCTTGCCGTGCCGGTTGCGATAGAGGCATTACAGAAGATAGCTGATAAATTACGAGAAGGGACCCTTTCTATTGCTGACGTTATCAAAGGCTGTGATGATACGGAATCTGCTTTGAATAACGAGAAAAAAGAGAGATTTCTCTGGCAGATAAGCGAGGCGGAAAGGCTTGAAAATGAAAGGGCTGCCTTGCGGAGAGATCTCCTGCAGACGGATATTGACCAGCCGGTTGCGATAAAAACCATGATTCGTATTGACAGGAACAGTCATACGATTTTCAGGCTGTTTGATGATGACAGGATATTTACAAAATATATAAAGGAACTTGTCAAAAAGATAAAAAAACTTGCCAAACACTATGAAGAGGCGCGGCAGGAGGATATCGGGAAAGATTCACCGCCTCTCTTGCGCAGGCTCGAGGAGTTCAACGGTATTGATTATGAGACCGTTACACAGACGGTTTATCAGATTGACGAGAGCCGGAAGGCCATTAAAAAGGCAAAAAACGAGCTGGTTAAAGGCAATCTGCGTCTCGTGGTCAGTGTGGCCAAGAAGTATGCGAACCGCGGCCTTCAGCTGCTTGATCTGGTCCAGGAAGGAAATATCGGCCTGATGAAGGCGGTTGAAAAATTTGAATATCGGCGGGGGTATAAATTCAGCACCTATGCGACCTGGTGGATCAGGCAGTCAATAAACAGGGCTATCGCCGACCAGGGGCGGACCATCCGTATACCTGTGCACATGATTGATACCATCAACCGACTTGTCAAGGACTCGAAAGAATTTAAACGTGAAACGGGAAGGGATCCGACTCCGGAGGAGATGGCTGAACGTCTGGAAGTTGACCTGGAAAAAGTGAAGAACATCTTAAAGATTTCAAAAGAACCTATTTCCCTGGACACTCCGGTTGGTGACAGTGAAGACAGTTATCTTGCTGATTTTATAGAGGACAATGATACTCCCTCCCCCCATGATGCAACAATTATGGACAGTCTTCGACAGAACCTGAGCAAGGTCTTGTCCTCGTTGACCGAAAGAGAGGAAAAGGTATTGCGCATGCGGTTCGGCATTGATACGGAAATGGATTTTACCTTGGAAGAGGTTGGAAAAAGCTTCTCCGTGACCCGTGAACGCATTCGCCAGATTGAGGCAAAGGCCCTCAAGAAAATGAAACATCCGAACAGAAAAAAAAGGCTTTCCAGCTTTTTGAAGGACTGACCTTTTTTGCATTGTTTCCTGTGCTGCATCTTCCCCCCAATTGACAACATCGTGGATATGCGGGTTTTGGGTTCGACAAAAATTTGTTGACACTGACTGCCTTAGACTTTAGTCTTTCGCATTTTCAGCTTAGGGTTCGCTCTCAAATGTAAATTTATTTCTGAGCGAGCCCTTAGGATCTTTCCGGCACAATGAAGTTGAACTCAATTCAGGGGAATATGATTTGACGGAGAAGGGCTGTCTTCATGACTGGCTCACCCTGCATCTGACACAGGGGGTGGGCCCCGGCACAATCTTACGGCTTGTTCGGCACTTTACAAGCCCCCGAATGGCGCTTAACGCCAGCCGTCGGGAACTTCTGAAGGTTCCCGGAGTGAGACAGGATGCCGTTGATGCCGTCTGCCGTAACCCGGCCTATGCTGAAGCGGAAGCTGAACTAAAAAAATGTGAAGGTTTTGGGGTCTCCATCGTAACCTGGGGTGAAAGTGACTATCCGGAGGATTTAAGCAATATCCATAACCCACCCCCTGTGCTCTATGTCCGGGGCAGGCGAGAATTTTTGAGAAACGCCTGTGTGGGGATAGTTGGCGCCAGAGCGGCATCAAGTTATGGCCTGCGGACAGCAGAAAATCTTGCCTTCGGTCTTGGTGAGAAGGGCTATACGGTCGTCAGCGGGCTTGCTTTGGGCATTGATGCCGCGGCACACTCTGGCGCTTTAAGGGCCAAAGCAAAGACCATTGCTGTTTTGGGCTGCGGGCTGGATGTTATCTATCCCAGGAATAACCGGAAGTTATACGAGAGAATTGCCGAGGAGGGGGTGCTTGTCAGTGAATATCCTCTTGGGACGTCTCCGGACGGGTTCCGTTTCCCGGCACGAAACAGAATTATCAGCGGTCTGTCTCTTGGGGTCGTTGTGGTGGAAGCGGCAAAACGGTCCGGCTCTCTCATTACAGCAGATCTCGCTCTGGAACAGGGCCGAGAGGTCTTTGCCGTCCCAGGCAGAGTTGATTCGGTGAAAAGCACCGGCACCCATAAGCTCCTGAAAGAGGGCGCGAAACTGGTGCATTCGCTTGACGATGTTATTGAAGAGCTTCCCTTTCACAGGCGGCCGGAGGCAAGGAAGAATTCTTTGGCCAGAGAGCAGAAGGTAAGCGACATCAAGCTCAAACCTGATGAAGAAAAGATTTACTCGTATCTTGAGGTATACCCCAAAAGTATTGATGAAATTGTCAGAGGAACCATGTTCCCTGTACAGAAGGTAAGCGAAATATTGCTGCTCCTGGAATTAGAGGGTGTTATTGAGGCCCTGCCAGGCAAGCAGTACCAACTTAATGTATAAATAAAAACACCATTATGTCCAAATCCCTTATAATTGTCGAATCTCCGGCCAAGGCTCGGACGCTGCAGAAGTATCTGGGCAAAGACTTTACCGTTAAGGCATCGGTCGGTCATATTCGTGACCTGCCGGTCAAGACCCTTGGAGTTGATGTTGAGACGGATTTTTCCCCCCAATATGTTACTATCCGCGGCAAAAGCAAGATATTGAAAGAGCTGAAAAGCGCAGCAAAGGCATCTGAAGAGATCTTCCTGGCGCCTGACCCTGACCGTGAGGGGGAGGCGATTGCATATCACATTGCCGAAAGTCTGAAGACTGTGAAAAAGCCCATCCACAGGGTGTTGTTTCACGAGCTGACCAAGAAGGCGATCCTTGCAGCTCTTGAGAATGCAACGGAAATTAATTATACCCTTTTTGAGGCCCAGCAGGCCAGAAGGATTCTTGACAGGCTTGTGGGGTATCAGATCTCTCCTCTCCTGTGGGACAAGGTACGACGGGGCTTGAGCGCCGGCAGGGTACAGTCGGTGGCTGTTCGGATGATTTGCGAAAGGGAGCGGGCGATACAGGATTTTGTCTCTGAAGAGTACTGGTCCATTGGTGTCGCGTTAACAGGCACTCTTCCTCCGCCGTTTACCGCAAAGGTGGAAAAACAGAAAGGGAAAAAGCTTAAAATAGGCAACGAGGCCGGGGCACGGAAGATTGTCGACACCCTTACGAAGGCCTCCTATACAATTCAGCGAATTGACAAAAAAGAAAAAAAACGCTACCCAAGCCCACCCTTTATTACCAGCACCATGCAGATGGAGGCCAACAGAAAACTCAGGTTTTCGGCCAAGAAAACCATGGTCCTTGCCCAGAAGCTGTATGAAGGCATTGAGTTGGGCGTGGAAGGGCCGACAGGCCTGATTACCTACATGCGTACAGATTCCACGAGAATAAATGCAGATGCTCTGTCGGACTTGCGGAAACATATTAAAATGTCGTATGGTGCAAAGTTTCTTCCGGCTAAGCCCTTTTCCTACCGGACCGGAAAATCTGCTCAGGATGCGCATGAGGCGGTGCGGCCGACAGATGTGTCGAACACGCCGGAGAAAATGGCTCCCTTCCTGGAAAAGGATATGCTCGTTCTCTATACCCTCATCTGGAAACGCTTTGTTGCCAGCCAGATGTCCCCAGCCGTCTTCGACCAGACAAGTTTTCAGATTAAAGCGGATGAGTACCAGCTGAAGACAGTTGGTTCCATAATGCGGTTTCTCGGCTTCATGACCCTTTACGTTGAGTCGGATGACGATACCAAAGAAGCGGAGAAAAAAACAGGCCCTAAGGGAGGAAAGGACATTGCCCTGCCGGACCTGAAGGAAGGCGATTCGCTTACGATGCAGGAAATTGTTCCCAAGCAGCATTTCACCCAGCCACCACCGCCATATACGGAAGCGACCCTTGTCAAGGCCCTGGAAGAAAACGGTGTCGGCAGACCAAGTACATACGCCTCAATCATCTCAACTATTCAGGACAAGGAGTATGTCGATCTTACTCAGCGAAAATTTCACCCCACAGATCTGGGTGTGCTGGTCAACGATCTGCTTGTTGACCATTTTCCCGATATCATGAATGTTGATTTTACTGCCTCGATGGAGCAGAATCTGGACCTGATTGCAGAGGGAAAATCCGAATGGCGGAAAGTGCTTAAAAATTTCTACGGCCCTTTTAAGAAAACCCTTGATCAGGCCAAAAAGGAGATGCGATCGGTAAAACGAAGCGCAACCCCGACCGACATTCCATGTAAGCTCTGTGATGGTATGATGGTGATTAAATGGGGCCGGATGGGTGAATTTCTGGCTTGTGAGAATTTTCCCGAATGCAAGAACACCCAAGACTTTAAAAGGCAGGAAGACGGAACTGTAGAGCCGATTGAACGGGAAGAACCGCAGGAGTCCGGCGAGGTCTGTGAAAAGTGCGGCCAGCCAATGGTCTATAAGCATGGCCGCTACGGAAAATTTCTTGCCTGCTCCGGTTACCCGGAATGCCGGCATATAAAGGCGCAGACCACGGGTGTTTCCTGTCCGAACGAGGGTTGCGACGGGGAGGTTGTGCAGAAGATCTCCAAGCGGGGCAAGGTGTTTTACAGCTGCAACCGATATCCGAAATGTACTTTCGCCCTGTGGGACAAACCGGTCAGCGAGCCGTGTCCTCGATGCGGAGCCCCGTATCTTCTTGAAAAAGAGACTAAGAAAGGCGTCTTTCTGAAGTGCGCTGACAAGGCCTGCGGCTTTTCCCGAACGCTTGAAAAAAATGAAGAAGCCTAAGTTACCATTTGTTGCCTACTCCACTTCATGATCAGAGCGAGAAAAGTGCCTCGTATTTTTTGTTTCTCTCTCTCTTTGCCGATATGATATAATAGAGACAGGTTGTTTCTCTACTTTTAGATGCCTGTAAGGCAGGGAGGTCGGTCATGATCTCAGGGGTAAATGCGGCAATATCCGGTCTGCTTGGGTTTCAGAAGAAACTGGAATCCACGGCCAATAATATAGCAAACCTTGAATCGGATGGATTCAAGAAAACAAAGGTCACTCTCGAAGAAGGGGACCTGCAGGGCGTCAACGCTCGTGTACAGAGAATTGATGATCCTGGCCCCATGGTTCTGGAACCGACACCTGAAGGGGTGACACTGGTTGAGAAATCCAACGTTGATCTTACAGAGGAAATTCCAAATCTTATATTGAGCAGGCGTTTCTATCAGGCTAATATAAAAACAATCCAGACAGTAGATGAAATGTTGGGAAATCTTTTGGACATAAAAAGCTGACGTATCTTCCTGGCAATTTGGCAAGAACTGCAATTGAAAAAGCCACCCGTTCTCTTTGAGAGCGGGTGGCTTTTTTGTTTGATATCCGGGGAGGAAAACCGCCGAACAGGCGAATGACGAAGACGAACTACGAATCCAACTCTGAAAAAGTAATCCGGCCTCCCAGTATCGTCAGGACGGCCTTGCCTTTGAATTTTCTGTCCAGAAAGGGAGAATTGCCACTTTTTGACACCACCATATCAGCACTGTATATAAATTCCCGTTCCGGGTCAATGACTGTGATATCAGCTGCAGCGCCTTTTGAAAGAGAACCGCCGGCAACACCTAATATTTTGGCCGGGTTTACAGACAGCAACTCGACCATCCTGGCAACATCAAGCACATTGTCGCGGACAAGTTCCATGGCCAGGGGGACTGCTGTTTCAAGGCCGATAATGCCGTTTGCCGCACGGTCAAACTCCACATCCTTTTCAAGCATGCTGTGCGGGGCATGGTCTGTCGCAATAACATCAAGGGCGCCGTCCTGAAGGCCTTCGCGGATAGCCAGCAAATCATCAGTGGTGCGAAGAGGTGGATTCATCTTTGCCAAAGTGTTGTAGGAATCAATGGCCTTTTCCGTAAGTGAGAAATAGTGGGGAGCGGATTCGGCTGTAACCGGGCTGCCTTTTTCTTTGGCCCTGCGAATGAGACTGACTGACTCGCGGGTGCTCACATGGGCGATATGGATCGGCTTGCCGGTATATTCCGCCAGAGAAAGGTCTCGGTAAACCATAATTTCTTCAGCACTGCGAGGGATACCGCGCAGACCCAGCTTCGTAGAAAGCGCCCCTTCGTTCATGGCCCCGTTTTCGCTCAACGCAAGTTCTTCGGAGTGGCAGATGACCAGTAAGTTGTAGTTCCCTGCATACTCAAGGGCGCGCCGCATCAACTGGCTGTTGGCAACAGGTCTGCCGTCATCGGAAAGGGCCACGACCCCGGCTTCTTTCATCTCGCCGAATTCTGCAAGCATCTTTCCTTTTCCGCCTTTGCTGATACAGCCGATCGGGTAGACCCTGGCGTATCCTTTTTCTGCCTTGTCAAGGATGAGAGAGGTTATGGCCTGGTTATCATTCACCGGGTTCGTGTTCGGCATACAGGCGACCGCGGTAAATCCGCCTGCTGCCGCGGCCCTGGTGCCGCTCATGATAGTTTCCTTATACTCTTCGCCAGGTTCTCTGAGGTGTACATGCATGTCAATCAGGCCGGGCAGGATCCATTTGCCCGTCAGGTCAAAGCTCTTCATGCCGTCTGATTTCGGGGCCTGTCCTGAAGGAAAAAAGCCTGCGATTTTGCCATGTTCTACAAGAAGGTCTCCTGTTTCATCTCTCCCGTTCTTTGGATCAATGATGCGTCCGTTTTTAAGCAGGAGGGCTGTTGCGGAAGTGTTGCCGGCAGAAGGGTTTGTCATGTCTTGTCGCCTCCTCCAATGATCAGATACAGAAGAGCCATTCTGACCGCCACCCCATTGGTTACCTGGTCAAGAATCACTGAGCAGGTGCTGTCGGCAATGTCAGGATCAAGCTCGACGCCGCGGTTTATCGGGCCTGGATGCATAACAAGCGCATCGGGTTTTGCTGCTTCCATAATCCGCCTGTTGACACCAAAAAAGGATGCATATTCGCGAAGCGATGGAAAAAGCGGGTCCTTTTGCCGTTCCTTTTGAATTCGCAAGGTCATCACTACATCTGCGTCTTGTAGCGCTTCCTGTAGAGAACAACAGACTGTAGCGCCTAAATTTTCAATGCCCGGAGGGATCAGAGTGGATGGGCCGTAGATGTGGACATTCGCTCCCATTTTTGTAAAACCGATAATGTCGGAATGGGCAACTCGACTATGGGCAATATCACCAATTATAGCTACCTTGAGGCCTTTAATATCTCCCTTCTGCTCTGTGACGGTCATCAGGTCAAGGAGGCCCTGACTCGGGTGTTCATGGGTGCCGTCTCCGGCATTGATGATTGAGGCGCTGATATGTTTTGCCAGGAGGTTGGGTGAACCGGAAAATGAGTGTCTGATGATGATAATATCGGGCTGCATGGCAGTCAGGTTTTTTGCCGTGTCAACCAGTGTTTCACCCTTGACGGCGCTGCTTGTAGAAGCTGCAATGCTAAAGGTGTCGGCACTCATCCTTTTGGCGGCAATCTCAAAGGAGAGGCGTGTCCTGGTGCTTGGCTCAAAAAAAAGACTGATTATCGTCTTTCCGCGTAAGGTCGGCACCTTCTTTATCGGGCGGGAGGATATCTCTTTAAAGGACTCTGCCGTCTGCAGAATAAGACTGATGTCTTCCCTGGACAGGTCTTCCATGCTGAGGATGTGTTTGTGATCGAAACGGTGCATGACGATTATCACTCTCCTTGTCCAGAGAAGTCAAAAAAAAGAATGTTGCGTATTTATTTCCAGCTCCTTAATGGATTAAGTCGCCCAATCTGTTCCAGCGCACCGAAAAATTTTCCCGGTCCCAGGACCAGTACAGCATGAAAGCCTTTCCTTTCACAGCCTTCATGTCAACAAAACGCCAGAATCGGCTGTCATGGCTGTTGTCTCTGTTATCACCCATTACAAACAGACTGTTTTCCGGGATAACAACAGTCTCCATAGTATCTCGTACGTGTCCTTTCAAAATATCCGGATCGAGATGAACGGCATTTGGTACTTCAAAAAGTTTATCATTAACGTAAACTTTTTTGTCAACAATTCGTATCCTGTCACCTGGGATTCCTATGACCCGTTTGATAAAATCCTTGTCCGGATTGACAGGATATTTGAAGACAATGACATCTTTGCGTTCTATGTCGCTTACGGAAATCCAGGTGTTGCCGGTAAAGGGGTTTTTTATGCCGTATACGAATTTATTTACCAGGATGTGGTCACCGACCAGCAATGTAGGAATCATGGATCCGGAAGGAATTTTAAAGGCCTGGACGACAAATGTCCGGATAAAAAGGGCGAGAATTAAAGCAATAATAATTGCTTCGGCATATTCTCTGAAAACCGACTTCTGTTGAGGATCGGGTGCTTCTGTTGCCACAAACAAACTCCTTGATCAATTGAAGACGAATTCAGCGATTTCAGTAAAATAGAGACGGTTAACGCGTCGGTCTCGCGCTTTTCGAAGTCTCGTACCTCGCTTATTTACGAGACCGACAAAATTGAACCATAAATAAACCAAAAAGATATAAAACTCAAGAAGGATT
>DAOVSZ010000087.1 GCA_030627725.1 Desulfobulbaceae bacterium | reverse complement strand
CACCAGGGACAGAAATTCTATTTTACCGACTAAAAATTATGCAACTACTATACCATAACAACGATCAAATCTGTTTCCCTTCATTTCTAACAGATTTCAGCTTGCCTGACCTCACAAACGACTGCCCATGCATCATGAATTCCGGAAAAACGAAAAAAAATGTCAAAAAATGCGGAAAATACCGGCAGTTCCTTAATGTCCATCTCCAAAAAGACGATTGTCCCTGATATACTCCTCGACACAGGAAGGCACCATCTCTCCTATTGAAGCGTTGGCCAGCAGAAGCCTGCGGACCTCTGTTGACGAAACATGAATAGGCTCCAGGAAGAAGGGATAAATCATGCCTCGTTCGCCTCCCATGGTCCACGACCTCTCGTCATCAGAATAGGCATAGCAGGAAAAATGCTGCCTCATGACATCTCCCAGCGACTCCAGCCCATATTCCTCACGACTGATGACGACAAAATGCGCCTCATCTAGGAGTAGATTGTACTGTTTCCAACTGGCAATTTCAACAAAAGCGTCAAGGCCGATGATAAAAAAAATGGTGCATTGGGCTGCAAGTCTTTTCCGCAGTCCCTTAAGGGTATCAATGCTATAGGAAGGTCCGGGCCGCCTAGCCTCTATGGATGAGACGAAAAAACCGGGATAAAGACTGACAGCGCACTCCAGCATCGCTATCCGATCCTGTATCGGAGAGATACTCCTGTCCTTTTTGTGGGGCGGCACAGATGCAGGGATAAAAAGAATGGAGTCAAGCCCAAAAGCCTGTTTTACGGCCTTTGCCGCTCCCAGATGCCCGTTATGCACAGGATCAAAGGTCCCTCCAAAAATTCCGATCCGTTTCCCTAATCCGTTTGGTATCTCCATGACATAACCGTATCAGGTCCGGACCTGGCCCTCACCATATACAATGAATTTCCTGGTCGTCAACTCCTTCAATCCCATCGGGCCGTATGCATGCAGCTTGGTGGTGCTGATACCTATCTCGGCGCCGAGACCGAACTGTCCTCCATCGCTGAAACGGGTCGAGGCGTTTACCATCACGGAAGAGGCATCAACCTCTCTTAAGAAACGCTGGGCATTTCCATAATCAGAAGTCACAATTACTTCCGTGTGCAGGGAGCCGTACCTGAAAATGTGCTCCATGGCAGCCTCTATATCAGCAACAACTTTTACAGCCAGAATCAAGTCCAGAAACTCCATTCCCCAGTCCGATTCTTCTGCTGCGGTGATCTCCGGCAGAATGGATTTCGTCTGCGGACACCCCCGCATCTCAACCCCGGCCTCTTTCAGGCGGGCAGCAACCAGAGGAAGAAAAGAGGCGGCAATCTCCTCATGCACCAGCAATGCTTCAAGTGCGTTGCAGACCCCGGGACGCTGCACCTTGGCGTTCATGACGATATTTGAAGCCATTTCAAGATCAGCGTTAGCATCAACAAAGACATGACAGACCCCTTTGTAATGCTTCAAAACAGGAATACGCGAATTTTCCGACACAAAACGGATCAGCCCTTCTCCGCCCCGGGGAATGATCAGATCAATATACTCTTCAAGGCCGAGCATGACATTGACCGCCTCCCGGTCGGTCAATGAAATGACCTGAATAGCGGCAGGGTCCACATTCTCTGCCGCCAAGGCGTCCTGCAGCGCCTTTGCCAGGGCAAGGTTCGAATGGATGGCCTCAGACCCGCCCCGAAGCAAAACCGCATTGCCGGCTTTCAAGCAGAGCGCTGCCGCATCCACGGTCACATTCGGACGCGACTCGTAAATCATGCCGATAACCCCTAATGGAATACGCATCCGGCCAACCACGATACCGCTCGGGCGCTTGACCATTTCATCAACTTCTCCGACCGGATCAGGCAGGGCTGCGACCTCATGCAGCCCGTCAACCATGGACTGCATAACCTTATCAGAAAGCGTCAGCCGATCCAGCATGGCAGAGGAGAGACCCTTTTCACGGCCTGCGGCAAGGTCCTTTTCATTTTCCTGCCGTATAGAGTCCTTCTGCTCCATCAGCGCCTCGGCCATCCGGGCAAGGACGTTATTCTTGACCTCGGTTGAAAGACGCAGCATACCGCGCCCCGCCTCCCTTGCCTTCCGCGCCATTGACTCTACAGTGTTCCGTATTGATGTCTCCTGTGTGGACATGCTGCATATCTCCTTTTTTCTCTTTCCTTAACAGCAGTTATCTTCTGCCTTCTCACTTCTGCCTTTAAGCTGGCAGAGGACTGACAGTTTTTTACAACAAGACAAGATTATCCCGGTGAATAACCTCATCGCTGTCTTTATACCCCAAGGCCTTTTCAATCTCCGATGTCTGGACACCCTTGATCTTGGCAATCGCGGCGGATGAATAATTCACCAGCCCTGAAGCAATGCTCTTTCCTTTTCCGTCAAGGCATTGCACCGGATCACCGATACTGAACTTTCCCTGGACAGCCACAATACCGGATGGAAGCAGGCTCTTGCCGTTCTTCACAACCGCCCGGCAGGCGCCGTCATCAAGAACAATCGACCCTTTTGGCCGCAGCGTATAGGCTATCCAGTGTTTCCTGCTCTGCATTTTCTCTTCCTGAGGCAAAAAGAAACTCCCGACCGGTTCACCGGCAAAGAGTTTCTGCAAAATCCCCGGTGTCCTGCCGGAGCCGATAAACGAGCAGACGCCACGGGCCGAAGCCATCTTTGCAGCAAGGATCTTACTCCGCATGCCGCCTGTACCGAGCGCCCCGACCACATTGCCGGCCATCTTTTCAACTGCTTTATCCACGCGCGCCACTGAGCATACCAGCTGCGCCTCCGGATCAGTGGCGGGATTGCCGGAATACAGGCCGTCAACATCGGTCAGGCAGACAAAGATATCCGCCTCGATAAGGTTGGTCACCATGGCGCCAAGGGTATCGTTATCACCAAACCGCAGCTCCTGGACCGATACCGTATCGTTTTCATTTATGACAGGAAGAACATTCCAGGATAATAAGGTAAAAATGGTGTTTCGGACGTTCAGGTAGCGGTCACGTTTTGCGAAATCACTGTGGGTGAGAAGGATCTGCGCAACCTTTTTATCATAGCGATTAAAGGTATCTTCATAGGAACGCATGAGACTGCTCTGACCGACCGCGGCCGCAGCCTGTTTTTCCTTCAATCCGATATTCTGACCCATACCCCCCAGACGCTGTTTGCCGGCCGCAACCGCTCCGGAGCTGACAAGAATGACCTCCCGTCCGCTTTCACATAAGGCAAAAACCGTCTCGGCAATATTTGCGAGAGCCGTCCGATCAATACCTTCCTGTGAAGTCAAAAGGGCGCTTCCTACCTTGACAACCACCCTTCTGGCTGCATCAAGATATTTTTGTCTGAGCGCAAGGCCTTCTTCGCGAGGAATTTGAAAAGTCATCTACGTCTCCATCAACTGATCACGGATTGAAGCTGCCAATTAACGATCTAACGCCTGACCTGTAATCGCTTACACAGTCTCCAGGGCTTCTGCCAGCATTTCTTTCAAGCTCTCCAATCCATCACCCCTCATAGCGGAAATCGTGACTGATTTCAAGCCTTGATCTTTAAATTCGGCAATAACGTCCTCAAGACTCTCGTCAGATAAGAGATCAATTTTGTTCAGCAGAATAAAACGCTGACGGCCCATAAGCTCTTTGTTAAACCGGTTCAGTTCGTTCTCCAGCACACGGTACTGATCGAGCGGCCCATCCTCAACGCCTGATGCGTCGATGACATGGAGCAGAATCCTGGTACGTTCAATATGGCGAAGGAATTTATGACCAAGTCCGGCGCCATCATGCGCGCCTTCAATCAGACCGGGGATATCGGCTATGATACAGGGAGGGTGATACTCAAACTGCAGAACGCCCAGTTGCGGCTCCAGGGTGGTGAAAGGATACGCGGCAACCTTCGGGTTGGCGGCAGAGAGCTTTGAAAGAAGAGTGGATTTGCCGGCATTGGGAAGACCGATCAGGCCGATATCGGCAATAAGCTTCAGTTCGATTTTGAGCCAGCGCTCCTCGCCGGGCTTTCCCTTACCGGCCTTACGGGGCGCCTGATTTCTTGAGGTCGCGTAATGAACATTTCCGGCCCCGCCCTTGCCGCCGGCGGCAGCAAGAAATCTCTCGCCGTCTTCAATCAGATCGGCAAGCACCTCGCCGGTCTCCGCGTCTTTGATAATGGCGCCTGGAGGAACCTTGACAAGACAGCCCTTGCCTTTGCGGCCGTGCTGTTTTTTGCCTTTGCCGTGAACGCCTCGCTCGGCAATGAAATGAGATCTATACCGGAAATCGATCAGAGAAAAGAGATTGTTCGCGGTCTCGATAATGACGGACCCGCCTTTGCCGCCGTCACCGCCGTCAGGGCCGCCTTTAGGTACAAATTTCTCGCGCCTGAAGCTGGCGCATCCATTTCCACCATCACCAGCCTTGACTAAGAACTTGGCCTCATCGATGAAAGGCATAACCGTTAGAAAGGAAAAAGAGGGTAAGAGAAAAGAGTCGAACGCTTGATACGTTCGTAAAAAATCACGAAAAGGTGTTACGTATTAAGATTTAAGGGTAAAGAAACTGCTTCAAGTTTTGAAGGTTTCACTCACTTAAAACTTAATACTTAACACTTAAACCTATGTGGAAGCTGCTTCGACCGGATAAACGCTTACTCTCTTGCGGTCCCGGCCGAACTTTTCATAGGCAACCACACCGTCAATTTTTGCAAAGAGCGTATAATCCCGTCCAAGACCGACATTGGAGCCGGGATGAATCTTTGTCCCCAGCTGACGCACGAGTATATTCCCGGCCCGCACAATCTGACCGCCAAAGCGTTTTACTCCCCTTCGCTGGGCATTACTGTCGCGACCGTTCTTTGAACTGCCGCCCGCCTTTTTATGTGCCATGCTAACACCTCATGTGTGTTGTAATTCAAAATTATCACTCTTGCGCCGTTACAGACTCTACGCAGCGCAATCGCTTTTACGGTTCAAGCTTACCGGAATCAGGCTGAAATATCTTTCACCTCAAGGGCGGTAAACAGCTGCCGATGGCCCTTTTTGACCTGATATCCCTTCCGCCTTTTTTTCTTGAATACCACGATCTTCTTGGCCTTGCCCTGCTCGGTAATCTGAGCGATTACCTTGACCCCTTCGAGGACCGGCTGACCAATCTTTGTCTCTTCCCCATCAACAACCATCAATACGTCGTCAAGTTCCACCGTATCACCAACATCGCCGGCAAGCTTTTCAACACGTACCCGGTCACCTGGCGCTACCTGATACTGCTTCCCGCCGGTACGGACTATCGCGTACATATCTCTCCTCCAAAACATCAGATGAAACCAGAATCCTGATTTCCTGTTTATCACAATTACTCCCCTTGATTCAGGCCAGGGAGTGAAAAATTTATCCGGACATGTGGATTACTCCATCATAGAAACCGAAAAGGCGCCACGAAAGACGCAGAACAAATATTTATACCACAGATCATCCAATTGTCAAGAAGAACAAACTGAAAAGAAAGTAACCGCCGGATTGTGTTTACATTCGATAATATCAGATTCCATATGGAAATAGCCATGGAGCGATCATCACTCATATTTATGTAAAAGAGTTCAGGCAATAGCCTCTTCCCCATCATATCGAATATCACGAGTTTTGCACTTGACAACGGGGATGACCTTCAATATCCTGACAATTTAGAACATATGCTCATTAAAAAATTGAAAAGGAGAAAACATGAAGAAAGTAATGGTCGTAGCTTGCGGGTCGTATATGGATAGCGGATATGGTTGCCCGGGCGAATGGCGCTGTCTGAAAGCAGCATCACTTGGGGATGGCAAATTTGATGAAGAGTCCCAGGTGACTTCAATAGTAAAATGCCAGTGTCCCGGCAGATCAACAATGGCAAATATAGGAATGGCAATAAAGCTTGCAGAAATGAAGCCTGATGAAATTTATCTGAGCAGCTGTATGGCAAATGCCAAACCAGACTGTCCGTATTCTACATCAGATGAAAAGGCACAGATGATAGAAAATAAAACCGGTATCAAAGTCACCCAGGGCACACATGATTATGTCTAGCCTGATCTCTGCCCCGGGCTCATAAACGATTTATAGTCCACCCATCTGAAAGTAACTGTTCAACAGCACACCATACAGAGCCTTTGCTTCCCTGGAGCACTGCTGAACAGTTACCTTTTTTCTTAAAAGATAAGTCGGCTCCCGGCCCCGCAATGCAGGCAATCTCCGCCAAAATGATCGTGGAAGGCCCTCACGGCTCTCTCTCCGGTGCAGTGAAGAGGAGCCGCCTGCTCCACATGATACGAGGCCATTGCTGCAAGGGTTTTTTTGAGGCGAAAGGGGTGTGCATTATGGAGATGGAACCCGCCGATGACTGCACGAAAGCGTTGAATGCCGTAAAGAGCGGCTGCATAGGTGACGATATTGACCAGCCCGGAGTGGGCGCAGCCGCAGAACAGAACCATGCCGGTGTCCGTCTCCATAAGCAGGCCGGTATCATCCAAAAGAGGATCCGGCGCTTTCCCCTCAGAATCAAGAAAAAACGGTCCGCCGGTGTCTTCAAAACTGTTTTGCCGTGGAATTTCCCCAAGAAAAACAAGACCCGGAAAGATCTCCACTGGAGCTGAGGAGAGATGCAGGCATGCTGAAAGCAGACGCCTGTCAGGGATTCCGATGTCGCGTGGCAAGGCCCCGGGTGTGCAGGAAAATTTCTCTGTCAGGACATCGGGGTGCGCATAAACAGTCGGGTCGGCTGCCGCATTCCGGAGCAGATTTTCCAGCCCTCCGCAATGGTCATAGTGGCCATGAGACAGAACTATAGCAGAGACATCTTCCAGCCCCAGTCCGAGAATGCCGCCATTCTCAACAACAAGTCCCGTCTGGCCGGTATCAAACAGAACTTTGCGGCCGCCGTGTTCAATCAGCAGAGACAGTCCATGCTCGAACCTAAGCGCGGGGTTGCTGCCGTGATCATCAACCACTATTGTGACGGTTGTCGGTGCCAAAGGCCGGCTTCCCTCTCACGAATTCTTGAGGCCATCCTGAAAAATTCTCATTTTTCAAGACACCCTTCACTGCATGTTTTTACCGCAACAACTTCCAGGTCCGGCACAGTTGTGTGCTCTCTCAGGTGACGACCCGCAACATGCCGTATCGCCGGGACCGGGGAGTTTAGAGACGGACGAGGAAAGGGAACTGGTCGGCGACAGGAGTTTCTTGAGTTCTTCCGCGCCACATTCCGGACAAATAGGCTTGGGGTCCGAGAAATTGACAAAGAGTTCCTTCTCAGAACCGCACTTTTCACAACGGTATTCATAAATAGGCATACACAACCTCCCTATCTGATATATTGCACATTTAAAAGTTTCTTCCAAGAGATTTTTGTCGATTTTCTTGAGGACAGTTCAATCCATGCCCCCGCGCGGGGGGCGACTCAATAGTCAGCAAGTTGTTTTCATGGCTTGGCCTTTGGCCATGATATCGACAATCTTGGTGTTGATTGACTCTATTGAGTAAAGTTTTGCAACTTTTCTTCCATTTCTCTTATCATCCCTGATCTCAACCAAATCCATGCTTACCAACTTTTTAACATCCTTAAAAACACGAGAGTACGGACGTGAAAGCTTTTTTGCAAGCCCGTAAATTGAAAACTCCCCAGGGTAATTTACTATCTCACTCAAAAGTGCCATGCGCCCCTTAGAGAGGCTTGCAACCTTTTCGGAAACAGGGTACTGAGAATCACCTGTTGTCAAAAGGCCCCATGTGGAATCAAACAGCAAAAGACACTTGCTGTCCATTGTGTCGTCTGAACTGAAAAGGGTACGGATTCTTGGCCAGCGCTTTACAAAAGTACTTTTCCCCATAACATCCAAGAGAACAGACGAAGGCATATGGGTGAAAGAGGTCTTTATGATCGACTTATGCGACAAGCCCGCGTCCATTATAGCAGCACGCCATTTTCTTGGCAAAAGGCGCCCGCTCCAGAATGCTTGACGAATTATGGGCGCAAGGTATTTAGCTTTGGTTTGCTTTTGCATTATTGCACCCTTTTTGTCGGTCTCGTAAAAAGCTCGAGACGGACGCGTTAACCGTTTCTATCTTGTTCGTAAGACTTGCGTTTCGTATTTTGGAACGCCTAGTCGAACAATCCCGCTGCAAGCGGAGGGCCTTGTGCCCGTGATTGAAATCATTGAAGACGAATTCAGCGATTTCGACTTTTTACAAGGTTATCCTTTTTAATACATCATCGAATTTCCGCTTCATATCCATTGCTCCAATTCTCTGGAAAGGAGCAATAGGCTCCAACATCTCAAACTCATCTATCAAATCCATCCAGGGAATCGCGGACAGGTTCTGCCGGAATATTTCTACTGGAAATCTTGCTCCATCCTTATTGATTCGATCAACAAATTGGTCTATCGGCTCCTGCTTTAAATCAAGGACATAAAGATCATAAAGATCCCGTGCGGTCTGCCGATGTCCCTGACCAAGCTCTCGCCCAGATTGACTAAGGACTGATCCAGTGCCGGAAACAGTTCTCAGTTTTCTGTGATACAGTCCGTCTATTTCTTCGGTGAGCACTCCCTGAAATTCTACACTCTTGAACATCCCGGCAAAAATATCTTCCACAAAAGAAACCTTTATTACATCACCTCCAGGGGTGTTCAACAAACCATGGAGCTGAGTAGCGTAGGTTCCTTTGCTCTCAACTCCACGAACATCAACCGGAAGCCCGATTTCACCCAACCGTTTCGCGAGCACCACTGGATCAAATGCGCTTGACAGGAAAAAATCAAGATCATAAGAAACCCGATGATGAAGGTAAAATCGTGCTAAAGCAGTGCCACCACCAAGGATAATTTCACTGTCAGGATACTTTGGCAAAAGCCGCTTAAAAACTAGCGCAAGAGCTTGATCCTGTATTTTAAAAATCGATTTTGTCATATATGACATTATACTCAATTTTCACACAAAAAGGCAATCTGAAAATGTACACCGCCCCCGCGCGGGGGGCGACTGACAGAAAGACAAAATGTCAAGCCTGACCCTCAGCTTCAATGAAATGATTTATTGGCTCGCCAATATACGGAATGCCTTTTAAAACGGCTTGAAAAGTCAAATCCCTTTTTTCGACGTTAGATAGTATTTCTTTTGATGTATCAGATGAATTTTGCATGGATTTAACCATTTATGTTGCTGGCAAATGCGGCATAAGCT
>DAOVSZ010000178.1 GCA_030627725.1 Desulfobulbaceae bacterium | reverse complement strand
TGCGACACCGCTAAAATCGTCACCGCCCGCGGCAAGAAAGAGCGCCAGAAAAAGAGCGGCAAGGGCGGTGCCGAGGCCGCCGCAAAATGCTGCGGCTGCAACATGGTTCTGGAGAGTCGTGCCTCGTATACGGCTGAACAGAAAACCACAGGTCAGGGCCGGAATCCCCATAAGCAGGGCATTCGCGCCAAGCGCCGTGATGCCGCCGAACTGAAAGAGAAGGCTTTGGAGGAGAAGCCCCAGGAGGATGGAGACAAAGGCGGACTGACGCAAGAGGATTCCGATAAGGCCTGGGATGAGCAGGTGAACACTTGTCGGACCAAGCGGGACATGGACCAGTGAGGCGACGAAAAAGGAGGAGGTGACAACAGCAACCTTTGGAAGATCGTCTGCCGCTGTTTTCCTGACACTCCAGGCTGCAATGGCTGTTGCCGCGGCATAACCGCCCAAGGCTATGGTAGTAGGGAGGACCCCGTCTGAGATATGCATAGGAAAAGGTACAAGGTTCAGTGATTATGGTTTTTTCTGCTTGGCTGCAAAATAAAAGGCGATACCTAGAAAACCGAAGATATAACCAATCCCAGCGAAACTTTCCTTTATGCCTGGCTGTTTCAACTCATGACGCAAGGCCGCTATCTCCCGTTTGGTCTGCCTGATTTCCCGTGACAGATCTTTGCCCTGTTTTTCGATAAGACCAAGGAGATCGACAGGGCCGGCAGTAATAACCTGCTGCGTGGTGTCCTGATTGATGTCCTCGGAAGCTTGTGCAGACGAAGCGGTGAGCAGCAGGGAGAGAATGGCGATTGAGAAAAGAACAAGAGTATTTTTCATGGCCCGGTTCTCGCTCACCTATCGGATTTTTTTAATAAAAATTTGCTCTTGTGTCCCATGGAGGCATTGATGACGATGGTCAGATCGTCTTTTGCCGGGAGAGGAAAGGAGAAAAGGCCTTCTTGGTCGGTTTTTCCTTCCAGCAGTTTATTGCCGGCAGGACCAAGGACCTCGATAGTGCCACCCTCAACCGGTTTGCCATCGGGGAAATAGCTTTCCGTATAACCGGTGTCTCCTTCCACATAGGCAAAGATATTCACCTTGTGGGCCTGGGCCGGACCGGCGGAAAATAAAGAGCACAGTGTAACAAAGAGTGTCGCTACAAAGAACGGGCGCATGTAAACATCTCCTTTCTATGGGATATCAACAGTATGTACCCAGTACACGGCGCCGATCTCGACGCCTTTTTCAACACCATCTTTTTTGAGCTTCCACCCCGCCTCATTCAGTGCGGAAAATCCCCACCAGCCGGCCTTTGGCATGGCATAGGAAAAAACTCCGTCGGCATCGGCAATGACCACCTGGGTGACGAACGGGTTGCTGGGCGGTTGAAGCGCGGATCTGTTGCCGGGCGATTCGTTCAGATATTCAACCTCAACTTCCGCATGAGCGGCGGGTTGTCCGCCAACAAGCACCTGCCCGGTGAAGAGGTTCCCTGTCCAGAGTCCATAGGGACGGGTCTTGGGGATGATTTCAGTTTCCAGCCCTATTTTCTCGTCCCATCCCTCTTCAAGTCCGAAGGCATTGACGCAGACCTTGGTGTAGTGCACGATAAAGAGGTCTTCAGCAGGCTCCCAGTATGGCTTTGGTTCAACATAGAAGGTGTAGTCGCCGGGGCGTTTTATCTGATAGTCTGTTTTCCAGTAGGTAAATTTTTCGCTCTGAGAAGGACTGTTTCCTTTTGCCGCGACAAGGCGCGGCAAGAGATCGGTTTTTGTGTTGTTGTGCAGCACCCCGAATTTTTTCGGCTTTTCCATCTCCATGTATTGGCCTTCCATGGGGTGGATGAATTTGACTTCAAGGGCTATGGAGCAGGAGTCTTCCGGTGTTACGATATTTTTTGAAGGGATGACTGTTCCGAAGTGGGCAGCGGCTGTGCTTGTGAGAACAAGAAGGGTTATTGCGGCAGAAAAAATTAAAATCTTCATCGTGGACATGGTGCTTTTTTCTCCTGTTGCGTAATATTTTTTTCTATTTCGTGTTACCGAGGCGACAAAAAAAATCGCCCCTTCCGGGCGGCATCTAATGTGTATGCGTCCATAGATAGCACAGGAGGTGTTACAAGTCAAGGAAAAGTGTTACGGAGGCTAGTTGTTTGCGCTGCTTATCGAGAGGCTGCAGTTTTTCACCCCGCGCAAGGCGGCCAGGCTGTCGGCCAGGCCTTTGACTTTTTTTGCCTTGCTGCGGACAATGATCACTTCAAGACAGTTGTCATGGCTGACATGGATATGGGTGGTGGATATTATCTGATGGTGAAAGTCGTGCTGCAGGGTGGTGATTTTTTCCTGCAGCTGGTACTGGTGATGGTCATAGACAAGGGTGATCGTGCCGATGACCTCCATGTCCGCCTCCCATTCGTCCTTGAGAAAGGAATTGCGGATAAGGTCGCGGATGGCCTCTGAACGGTTGTTGTACGTGCGGTTCCTGATAAAGGTATCAAATTTTTCAAGAAGATCGTCTTCAAGTGAAATGGAAAATCGTTTCAGCATAGCGGCATCTCTTCTGGATTCTGGATTCTGGATTCTGGCTTCTGTCTAGTAGTAATACCATATCGTTTCGTAGTCTGAAACATTCTCACCGATTTTGGCAAGACGGTTGAGGTAATCGAGGATGGGTATGTCGTTGTAGATGTATGAACTGGTGCTGAGCGAGATGTTGCGTTCCCACGGATGAAATTCATAGACGCGAACACCATTCGGGAGGATGGAGATAAGGTCCCGGTGATCGCGTGAACGTAAGTAGTTTTTCCCTTGACGAGGG
Organism: Desulfobulbaceae bacterium; assembly: GCA_030627725.1. Classification (GTDB taxonomy): domain Bacteria; phylum Desulfobacterota; class Desulfobulbia; order Desulfobulbales; family DAOVSZ01; genus DAOVSZ01. Next base: position 3,230 of record DAOVSZ010000178.1, on the reverse strand, counting down.
ACATTAAAGACGGCCTCGTCGGTCCGTTCGAGCCCGGGGAGGAGCCTGGCTTCTTCCTGTTGTTCCTGGAGCAGTCTGGCAATAGGCACACGGTAGGAGGCGGTTTCGTCCTTTCCTTTGGTGTTGAAGGTGTAATAGGGATCAATGCCGATGAGCCGCAGAGTTCTTCGAAGGGCGCTTGCCTCAAAGCGTCTTGATATGAAGTGGGTGTAGACGAGCTGATTATACACCGGGATGCCTCGTGTCCGGAACCTGTCAACGGCCTTCACGACATCAGGGGTGATCTCATACGGATGCTGGACATGGGTGATAACGGCAAGTTCCCTTCTGCCTGGTTCACGGAAAGATGCGATCATATTTGCAACTCTGGAAGTGATGCGCATCGGTATGGTAACCGGCGTACGGGTGCCGATGCGGATACGCTCGACAGTCGGTATGGCGGCAAGCTGTTCGAGAATATTTTTTAAGGCGTTGTTTCCCATGGCAAGCGGATCGCCGCCGGTAATAAGGACTTCGTGAATGGCCTCATGTTCTCTGATCCAGTTGATCGCCTGCTCAATCCTGGCCTTGCCGGCAAAGGCGCCGCTTGCCATGGCAGTATCGATTTCCCAGTTCCGTTGACAGTAGACGCAGATTTGCGGGCAGGCGTTGTAGGGTTTCAGGATGAGGATGGCGGGATAACGGCGGGTGATGAGGTCAAAGGGGGAGGTGTCCTCCTCTCCCATGAAATCAAGTTCAGACGTGTTCTTTGTCCTGGAAACATTTTTCACGTAGGTCATCGGTGGAATGACCTGGGCACGGATCGATGCATCCAGGACGTTCGGTTTGTCGTCCATCAATGAGAGGTAATAGGGGGTAATGCCGAATGGAAGATTATGGCGGCATGCGGCCTTGATCGCTTTTTTTTCATCCGCCGTCAGTTTGACCAGGCGGTTGAGCTGGTCAAGGTCACGGACAATATGCTTGATGTGCCAGCGCCAGTTTTGCCAGTCTTTCATGCTTGACGACAGGGCCTTTAAAATTGTCTCGCGTCGTCTGCTGCGGCGTTGTATCGTTTCTTCATCAAGGCCGCTGGGAAACCGGGCAACACGTGTGTCAACTTCCAGTCGAAGACTGTCAAGCTGACGGGACCGTTCGACAGCAGCCTCTTTTCCCTGCAGGTGGTCGATGCTGAAGAGATGAATATCGTCCAAGGCTTTTCTCGGACCGCGGCCTTGCAGCCCCTGCAGCATGTAGTCGAGTTCCGCATAAAAGGCAGGAGTCAGGTCCGGCCTTGAGGCGTCGAAGGCTATATCATGGATCGCCTGCACCACACTGAAGCCTGCCAATTTGTCGGACCTTCTTTTCAGAATGCTCCTCAAGACCTTGGCGCAGTCGCGTATCCTGGCAAGTGCGCCGGCATTCTTGTTATACGCATCCTGGGCCGCATTAAGTTCCAACTCGTTGGCGGTTTCCAGAAGCCTGATCCGCAGTTCATAGAGATTTTTCGCTTTGTGGACGATGGCAAAAAAAAGCGGATGAGAGGCCTTGAGTGAATATTGATTAAATGTAGTATGGTCCATATATTTTTTTCCCTTCCCCAACACACGGTGTCCTTGGTCAGGAGAATTAGAATCCGTTAAAAAAGTAGAGAAATACGAAATGGTTCTGAATAAGGAACAATGTGGGGTGGTGCGTGGGGATGAAACTGTAAGACGTTAAAAACAACTAGAGATTTATCGATGCATTAAAAAACAATATCAGTCTTCGTTGCAGAATAATTTCTTCATTGTCATGGTAAGTTCAATCACCTTTGGGTCGCCGATCTTATTGAAAATGAAATTCGCCTCTTTCCTGGAGGTAATGATGCCCTGGTTGCGGAGTATTGTGAGATGCTGGGAAACATTGGCATTGGTGGTCTTCACTTCCTTCTGGAGATCTCCCACGGTCAATTCCTTGTCCTGCAACAGACAGAGGATCTTCAACCGGATAGGATGAGCCATTGTTTTGAGCATTGCAGCGATCTTTTCAATGTGTTTTTGATCCATAATCCTCACCATGTTATTGATATCATATCACATTGTAATTGTGATATGAAAATTTGTAAACTAAATATTGTCGAACTTGTTGATTTTAAGGAAAATTTTGACGGTAACCTGTTCGTCGGGCACTGCCGAGAGAGAGTCTGCAGCATTGTCGTTGACCATGGAGATCTCCAAATAACCGCGGCTTCCGAAAAGGGCCAGGAGCTCCTTTTCCTGAGACTGGGCGTAGGATTCCTGGATTCCATGGAGAGTGTGGCCTGCAATGGAAACTGTCATTGAACTCTTTGAAAGGGTGTGCTGGAAACTCTTGAAGGTGTCCTGGTGGATGTTGGTCATCAGGTTGCCGAAATGGTCTGCAGCAATAACTGCGCCGGTTATTGTCCTCGTTTCCAGGTCCACACAGGCTTGCGGGAGGGTCAGTCGGGTAAGTTTGTGTTGGGGAAGGTAGGTTCCGACTTCGTGCGGCGCAATGCTTCCGGTCAGATGGGCGGCGACAGGTGCAAATATGTCCCTCCCATGGAAGGTGTTGCTGAGAGGGGAAAGAAACAGGTGGTCGCAGGTGACTTCGTATGCCGCTTCATACGTTTCTTTTTCCAGGAGTAGTGATAAAATGCCGTTGTCCGGCGCCAGGAAGAGATGGCCGCTTATGCGGGCAAGAATGATGCGCCGGTCGCTCCCGACCCCGGGGTCTACGATAATCATGTGCAAAGAGTTTTCCGGAAAATAGGCAAAGGCGGCATGGATGATGTATGCCCCGTGCCGGATATCCTGAGGGCCGATCGCATGGGTGATATCGATCACCGGCACGTCAGGGGCGATAGACCGGATAACTCCCTTCATGACCCCGACGTACTCGTCTGTGACGCCGAAATCCGTTGTCAGGGTGATGCAGTTCACTCTGCTTGTATTTTTTTTATTCATGTGCCATGGAGTGGATCTTGACGAGGACTGCCCGCCGAAGCAGCATTTCTTTCAATTCCGAGAGCGCCTGAAGAGTCGGCGGCTTCGGATGGGCGATACCGGTTGCTGCTCCCCTGGCTTCGGCAATCGCAAGAAGCGCTTCAAGCTGTTTGATAATACTAGCCTTGTCTGAGGAATTATCAAGGAAGATGTCCCGTTTGCAGGCGCGAACGCGCATTTTTTTTGCCATCTCGTATCCAACGCTCTTTGATGATGTCAGGCTGTCAAGAAAGAAGAGGTCCTTTT
>DAOVSZ010000276.1 GCA_030627725.1 Desulfobulbaceae bacterium | reverse complement strand
TTCCGAGATATCGATCGAAGCAAATCCCAACACCCTTACCTTCAAAAAATTATCCGCACTCAGAGAGGCCGGAATAAACCGTCTCAGCATCGGTATCCAGTCTTTTTCCGGTCCGGTCCTGAAATCGATCGGACGAAGCCATACCGCTGCTGATGCCTCACAATCAATAACCATGGCAAGAGAGGCCGGCTTTACAAATATCAACCTGGATCTCATCTATGGACTCCCTGGCCAGGACGGAGACATCTGGCGGAAAACGCTCGCAACAGCCCTTGATTTTTCTCCTGAGCACCTGGCGCTCTATGAACTCTCAATCGAACCAGGAACTCCGTTTGCAGAAGCTGCTGCAGGAGGGGAACTCATTCTCCCGGAAGAGGAAACGGTCCTTGAAATGGAGCAGCATGCCCGTTTGAGCCTTGCCGAGCGCGGCTATCACCACTATGAAATCTCAAACTACGCCCAGCCCGGTCGGCACTGCCGCCACAACATCAACTACTGGCAAAACGGTTCATACCTTGGTCTGGGAGCTGGGGCGGTGTCAAATTTTTCCGGCCTGCGGATAAAAAACCTGCCGGATCCGGACCAGTATGCACGTCGCATCCGGTCAGAAAAACCGCCCTATCTTGAGGGAGAAGGCCTTTCGCATGAGGCACGCTTCAGAGAAACCGTGATCATGGGCATGCGGATGACGGCAGGGGTCTCCCTGGCGCAGCTTCAGGAACGTTTCAGGCTGGAGCCTGTAAGCTACTACGGGACGATACTCGAAAAGCTGCTGGCGAATAACCTTGTTGAACTGACAGAGAGGCATCTGCGACTTACTGAAAAGGGTTTTCCTGTCGCCAATCAGGTTCTGTCACAACTTGTTTAGGAACGTACAGTATCAAAAAGCTCTTTACCAATTTGACGGCTTCGCCAGGATATCGCGCACCTTCAGATCAAAGAGTTTATTCGACGACTGAGGGCTGATCAGGGCGACCGTGTCCGCTCCTTTTTATAAAGTATGTCCACAAAACCACCTCACTACATGCACTAAATATGCTTGACAGCAACAACGCAGCTCAATATACCTAACATTGTATAGAATCGTCCGCACTTTCCTTTAATTTCCATCTAAAAAATAGAGTTGCATATGGCAAAAGAAAAACAATACTTTTCCTGCAGTCACTGCGGCGCTTCTTTCAGCAAATGGATAGGCCGCTGCTCTGACTGCGGAGAGTGGAACAGCATCACCGAGACCGCTCCACCTGTTCCATCTGCAGCGAACCGTTTCAGCGGCTACACAGGCATGCCGGCGGATATCCATACCATTGGCGATGTAAAGATCGAAAATTCTATCCGCCTTTCAACAGGTTTTGCCGAATTTGACCGGGTGCTGGGAGGGGGGCTTGTGCAGGGGACGGTTGTGCTCATCGGAGGCGACCCGGGCGTTGGAAAAAGCACGGCTCTCCTTCAGGTATGCTTCAAACTCAGTGGATCGACAAAAACGCTCTATGTTACCGGCGAAGAGTCTCTGCAGCAGATTGCTCTCCGTGCAAAAAGACTTGGGGTCTCTGACGGCAAACTGCTTTTGATGGCTGAAACCCAGATCGAAAGTATCTGCGCCGCAGTCACCAAAGAACAGCCAAAGGTAGTTGTCATCGACTCCATTCAGACCATGCAGATTGCAGAAATCCAATCCGCGCCCGGCAGTGTCACCCAAGTCAGGGAATCGGCATCATTCCTGACCCGTTTTGCCAAACAGACAAATACCACGATCCTGCTTGTCGGCCATGTCACGAAATCAGGCGACATTGCCGGACCGCGGGTCCTGGAACATATCATTGACGTGGTCTGTTATATCGAAGGAAGCCGAGACAGCCGCTATAGAATAATGCGGGCTGTGAAGAACCGGCACGGTGCGGTCAATGAACTGGGTGTCTTTGCAATGACTGACACAGGCATGAAGGAGATCAAGAACCCCTCAGCTATATTTCTCTCCCAGAGCAGGCACACAATGTCCGGCAGTGTTGTCATGGTTATCTGGGAAGGAAGCCGGCCCCTCCTTGTAGAGATTCAGGCCCTGGTTGACGAGAGCTATGCAGAAAATCCGCGCCGGGTAAGCATCGGTCTGGAGCAGAACAGGCTTTCCATGCTGCTCGCCGTCCTGCATCGTCACGGCAACGTCGCGACCTACAAAAAGGATATATTCATCAATGTTGTCGGCGGGGTAAGGGTAATGGAGACCAGCGCAGATCTTGCTCTCATCCTGGCAATACATTCAAGCCTGGCCGATAGACCTCTCCCTGAAGACCTTGTCGTTTTTGGAGAAATCGGCCTTGCAGGAGAACTCCGGCCGGTGCCGAACGGCCAGGAGAGACTGCGGGAAGCAGCAAAGCACGGCTTCAAAAAGGCCATTGTCCCAAAGGCCAACGTACCCCAAAAAAACAACATAAAGGGCCTTGAAATTACCGGCGTCACCAGACTACGGGAGGCCCTCGACGCTTTCTAAAAAATAAATCCTGTAGATTTTTCAAATAATTTGTGCGTATGATTTATGTAGTGTTTGAACGGCAATTCAAAAAAATGATTCAGGAGGCGCGCAATGAAGTTTGTAATCGTTGGAGCAGGCGCTATCGGCAGACTTTTCGGAACAATGTTATGCCGCGGCAACCATGAAGTGACATTTGTAGAGCCGCTTCCCGAGGTTGTTGATGCAATCAATCAGCAGGGCATTGGCATCATGGGCATGGAGTCGGAAGATTCCAGCAATGTCTCCCTGGTCCCGGCAAAGGCTGTCAGCAATGCCCAGGAAATCTCCTCATGCGACTTCACTTTCCTCGCGGTAAAGTCCTACAACACCCTGCCTGCGACCAAAAGCATTTCTCATCTTGTCTCGGAGGACTCTCCTATCCTTACCCTGCAGACCGGGTTAGATAATATTGAGGTTATTGAAAAAATAGTCCCGAAGAGCGCTATTCTCGGCGGTTATACATTCATGGGCGGCACCGCGCTCGGCCCTGGCATCGTCCGACTGGGCGGCACCGGGAAAACCTATATCGGCGAACTCGATGGCAGCTTCTCGCCCAGACTTGAAAAACTGCATACAGCCCTTAATGACTCCAACGTCGAAACCGAAATGGTCGAACGTATCATTGGCCGTTTATGGTGTAAAGTCATTGTTTTTTCGGCAATAAATCCAGTCGCAGCAATCGTTCGCCAAAGAAACGGCCTCCTGCTTGAAAAAATCGAATCCGTCAACCTCATGAAACGCCTGATCGATGAAGGCAAGGCAGTGGCGGATGCCTGTTCCATTGACCTTGTCTATCACGAACTGTACGACATACTCTATGAATCATGCAAACGCACCGCGAACAACCTTTCCCCGATGCTCCAGGACCTGATAAACGATAAACGGACCGAGATCGACAGCTTAAATGGAGCATTGTGCAGGTATGGCGCCAAAAAGGGCCTTTCCCTGCCAACCCATCACACAGTCATCCAGATCATCAAACTTCTGGAGAAGTGGGGACACTTTTACGAGCAGGGATAGGAACTCGTTCCTTCCTATCGCTTCCACCCTGTTTTCGTTGAAAATGGTGAAGATATGACGAACTGGAATAAAATACTGACGACCGTAGACGACTCAGAAACCTCCATACGGGCCCTTCAATATGTTGGCGAAGTAACGGGATCCACAAAAAAACCTGAGATAACGCTCTTGCACATCTACCCGGAGCCGCCGCCATATTACTATCTTGAAGGTCACTCTCTGCCTGCCTACAAAGAAGAAAAAGAAGCTCTGGCGGAAAAAATTTTCAAAAAAGCGGTCGATCTCTTAGAGACCTATCATATTCCTCAAAAAAACATCTCCACACTCTGCCGCATGACTCCTCAGGGAGAAACGATAAGCGATGCAATTCTTGACGTTCGAAAAGAAGGAGATTTCGGAACGATCGTGGTCGGGAAACGCGGCGTGTCCAAGGCAGAAGAGTTCCTCTTTGGCAGCATATCAAATGCCGTGACACGAAAATGCGACAAGTTTGCCGTATGGGTTATTGGATAGTTTCCATATATCCTCATTCCATTCTTATCTGCCTCGATGTTGCCGGCATACCACCTAACATATTGACAGGATTCTTCTGAAATGGTAAATGGTTGCAGCTGACTGATGAGAGTCAGCAAGCGACAACAACCGGAGGAGTGGCCGAGTGGTCGAAGGCGGCGGTCTTGAAAACCGTTGAACGAAAGTTCCGTGGGTTCGAATCCTACCTCCTCCGCCATTTTTTTTATATGAC
>DAOVSZ010000229.1 GCA_030627725.1 Desulfobulbaceae bacterium | reverse complement strand
TTTCATCACTGCAGGTCTGCTCCAGGGTCCAGGTCCAGTGACTGGTCTGCATCACGTCGTGGGATGCATCTTCATGACATTCCAGGCATTTTTGGGTCACTTCCATCGGGCTGTTGAACGGCCCGGTGATTTCCTTGTGGTCTTCATTGGCAAAGGCGTGCGCCCCACAGAACATACTTCCGGCACAGAGCGCTGCCAGGATCTTTATCTTTTTCTTCACTGCAATTCTCCTTCGAGGTAAAAAAATAGTCTTCCCGCTTTGATGAGCGGCAAATGTGTCAGGAACCTATATGAGCAATTCATATGCCAAAAGGCGCTTTTTGCCGGAAAACAGGAATAACTGCTTATTTTTACAGAAAAAAATATTCTGTCTGTGTTTCCTTGCTGTATTAACTGTTAACCAATTGTGTTTACAAAGTGTTAAGCAGTTGTTAACCTGTTAACAGTCTTAATGAATAAGAGCAGTTCCACGGCCCTTGAACCTTTTGAACCTTGAATAAAATGTTTGAAAACAAAGATAAACAATTCTGGAAGACGGTCATTGACACCATGCAGGAAGGGTTGATGCTTGTTGATAGGGACGGCAGGATTCTTTTTATCAACAAGGCTTTTGAAAACCTTTTTGGCTATTCCATGGAGGAATTACAGGGCAAGACCTGTGAGGTGCTGCAATGCGACTGCTGTTTTACAGAGCGGGCAAATGGACTTGATAAATATTGCGCATTGTTTAAAGAGGAACGGGTGCGCAGCGGTGAGTGCATATTTCGTAAAAAAGACGGCAGTCCGTTGCATCTGTTAAAAAATGCGGCAGTTATCCGTAATAAAAATGGAGAGGTCGTTGGCGGTGTGGAAAGCCTCACCGATCTGAGCCGCGTTGTGGCCAGTGAGCAGGTTATTGACAACCTCCGCAAGCAGCTTCATCATGATGAGGGCTTTCATGGCATTATCGGCGGTTCACACGGTATGCGGCAGGTCTTTGACCTTGTTGCAAGCGCCGCGAAATCCGAGGCCTCTCTTGTCATTTATGGTGAATCCGGGACCGGCAAGGAACTCATTGCTAATGCGGTCCACCAGCTGAGCCCTCGAAGTAGCGGTCCCTTTATTAAGGTAAACTGTGCGGCGTTAAGCGAGAATCTTCTTGAGAGCGAGTTGTTCGGTCACGTCAAAGGAGCTTTTACAGGGGCTGAATATAAAAGGATCGGGCGGTTTGAGGCGGCCCATGGCGGCAGCATCTTTCTGGATGAAATCGGCGACCTGCCTCTGACAACACAAACCAAGCTTTTGCGAGTGCTTCAGGAAAAGGAAATCGAGCGGGTGGGTGACCATAGGCCGATAAAGATAGATGTCAGGATCATTGCCGCCACACATAAGGATTTGCAGCAGCGGATCCATGAAAATCTTTTTCGTGAGGATCTGTATTACAGGATCGGTGTGATTCCCATCCCCCTGCCTCCTTTGAGAGAAAGACAAGAGGACATCCCGCTTTTGGTAGAGACCTTTATAAAAAGGAACAGAAAAAAAACGGAAAAACAGATTGCCGGCATTAGCAGAGAGGCCCTTGATATACTGATACACTATTCCTGGCCGGGAAATGTCCGCGAACTCATCAATGTCATTGAATATGCCTTTGTCCTCTGTCCTGGAGGGCAGATAACCGTGCAGTATCTTCCGTCAACCCTGCAGACTGCCTTTCCTTCTGTTCCATTGGATATGCCGGGGCTGAGAAGAGAAAATGAAGAGACAAGCCGTCAGGCGCTCATCAATGCCTTAAAGGCATGCGGCGGCAACCAGTCAAAGGCGGCCAAAATGCTTGGGGTGAGTCGGGTGACGGTATGGAAACGGATGAAGAAATACGGGATCGGAAGGGAGGGATGAAGGGGAAATTGGTAAAACAAAGTAAGGTGAGTCAAGCAAAGACTTGATTCATTTTGGGGACGGCGGTTCGTGATCATGTCACTTGATTTTAAAAAAATGCAGGAAACTCTTCAGGGTATTTATCAGAGATATGAATCGGAGGCCGGTCAATTTAAAGAACAGGCGGTCTGCGGCCGAGGATGCTCCTCCTGTTGTTCGGTCATGGGAAAAATTGATATCGTCACCGTTGAAGGGATTATTTTGCTCGAAAGGTTGGAGTCCATGCCTGAAAGCGAAGCAAAGGAAATAAGCCAAGGGCTCGAACGAGACAGAAATTTGCGGCGGAAGGGGAAAAAATCAGCCTGTCCCTTTCTTGATGAGCAAGGAGCATGCCGAGTCTACCATGTAAGGCCTTTCAGCTGTAGGCAGCTCTATTCCTTGAGAAAATGTGATCAGGGCGGGCCATTGGTTCACAAACAGGCGGTTTCTCTTGCCAGAAAGGTTGTAAGAGACATCCAGAAACTTGACGATACCGGTTATTCCGGTCATCACAGTTTTATTCTGAAACTTCTTCAAAACGAGAAATTTAGAAATACATACAGTGCCGGAGGTTTTGATCCCAGTAGTATAAAAAAATTCGGCAAGAAACACGAAATTATTATTAATCGTTTTGCAAAATAGCTTTACCGATAGTCATTATTGTCGGTCTCGCAAAAAGCACGAGACGGACGCGTTAACCGTCTCTATCCTGTTCGTAAGACTTGCGTTTCGTATTTTGAAACGCTTAGTCAAACAATCCCGCTGCAAGCGGAGGGCCTTTTGCCCGTGATTGAAATCATTGAAGACGAATTCAGCGATTTCGACTTTTCAGAATCTCACAAGTTCACTTACCTGCGAGGTTATCATTATTGACAGGTTTACGGAACATGAATAGTTTCTCTGTTGAGGTAGTCGTTGTCAGGACATAAAACATTAAACCCTGATAGCGTCATCTCCATATAGCGACATAAGACCAATCCATCACGCCATGCCGCGTCGCTCGCTACGGCGCCTGCTCCTCGCTCGACTCCTTGCCTGCGCCCCCCCCGGGCGCCTCGAACTTATGTCGCTCTGTATAGAGAGGAGGCACAATATGCCTTTTGTTGACCTGCCGGATGGAAGCGGCAAAATTTATGTGCCGGAGATGGACGGCGATAAGCACAAGCATCCCTGCCCGGACTGTTTTTCCTGCCAGTGGTGCAGTAATGACCGGTGTAATCGGTGCCGGAGTCAATGCCGGCACCTGGGTAAGAAAAAAGGGTCGCGTCTTTGTTTGATTCATGTTGGCGTTGAGGAGGATCGCGTGTCAATAGAGCTCCCTATATCTCCCACCTGACCCTTATGTAACTTTCCCTGAATAACATCGGTAATCAGACGTCTGGCCTGTACGGCAACGACTTTAGCCGTCAAAATTGACGAAATAAGTGTCCATAATTAAACATAGTCGACCAACTTGGCGATTTATTTATGTTAAAATATTTTTTTAACTCGTAATTTATTTCGAGTTAGTATATTCTTTAGGAAATAATTCGTCAAAGGAGACGACAATGGTTGTTGAAGCGTTGATGAGCGACGAGGCCATTCTCAAAGAAATCGGCCGGCGCCTGGCCCGGCGTCGGCTGGAGCTGGAATTGACCCAGGCGGAACTGGCTGAACGGGCCGGGGTTTCCAAGCGCACCGTGGAACGGGTCGAGGCTGGGGAATCGACCCAGACATCGACCTTGATTCGCATCTTCCGGATTCTGGGTCTGTTGGATAACCTCGATTCCTTGATACCTGCAAGCGGTCCACGGCCTCTGGATCTTTTAAAATTGCGGGGTAAGGAGCGGCAGCGGGCATCGTCGAAAAAAGGCAAGGAACAGGCCGGCGCCACCTGGTCCTGGGGTGACGAGTCATGAGCACGGTTGCCGCCGTCAAACTCTGGGCCCGGACTATCGGCGCGGTTTCTCTGGATGACAACTCCGATGCGGCCACCTTCCAGTACGACCCGGCGTTTGTCCGGAGCGGGATTGAGATAGCGCCTCTGACCATGCCGCTCTCCAATCGGCTGTATTCTTTTCCCGCGCTGGCACGGCAGACCTTTTATGGGCTGCCCGGCCTGCTGGCGGATTCGTTGCCGGATCGGTTCGGCAACGCGGTGATCAATGCCTGGCTGGCCTCTCAGGGCCGGAGCGCCGAATCATTCAATGCCGTGGAGCGCCTGTGCTCTATGGGAACGCGCGGCATGGGCGCCCTGGAGTATGCCCCGGCCAAGGGACCGGTCGCACGGAAGGCGACCCATATCCGGATTGACAAACTGGTCGAACTTGCCTCCGAAATCCTGATCCACCGTAACGACCTGAGGGCTTTCTTCGGCAATGATAGCAGAAAAGACGCGTTGCGGGATATCCTGCGAGTCGGCACCTCGGCAGGGGGGGCGCGTGCCAAGGCGGTCGTTGCCTGGAACAACGCGACCAGCGAAGTCCGCTCCGGGCAGGTGAAGGCCGATCCCGGCTTTGAACACTGGTTGCTCAAATTCGACGGGGTCTCAGGCAACAAGGACAAGGAACTTGAGGACCCCAAGGGGTACGGCGTCATCGAATATGCTTATTACAAAATGGCCGTCGATGCCGGCATCACCATGAACGAGTGCCGGCTTCTTGAGGAAAACGGACGATGCCACTTCATGACCCGGCGCTTCGATCGATCTGTCGGCGGCGGAAAACTGCACATGCAGTCCCTCGGCGGTCTGGCGCATTTTGACTACAACATGGCCGGGGCCTATGGCTATGAACAGGCGCTGCTTGTCATCCGGCAACTGGGTTTGCCGATGAATGCGGTCGAGGAGCAGTTCCGCAGAATGGTGTTCAACATCATCGCCCGCAACCAGGATGACCATGTCAAGAATATCGCCTTCTTGATGGACAAGGCCGGAAAATGGTCCCTCGCACCGGCCTTTGATATGATCTACAGTTTCCAGCCCACCGGCAAATGGACATCCAGTCACCAGATGACCTTAAACGGCAAGAGTGACAATTTCACCCTTGAGGATTTCAGGGCCTGCGCCAGAGCGGCTTCCATGAAAAGGGGGCGGGCCGAGACCATTATCCGGGAGGTCCGCAATGTGGTGTCACGATGGCGGGACTATGCCGAGGAAGCAGGGGTTGTTTCGGGACAGCGGGACAAGATCCAACACACGCTGAGGCTGAAGGAATTCGCATGAAACCCTCCGAACAGAGGGGGTCAGGTCTTTGTTTAGCTTATGTTGGTGGTGGAGAGGAGCGTGAGTCTACATAAAGCTCCCTCTCAACTTGTCCGGGACATACGGTGAGCTGGATTTGCAATTGTTGTAAGACAGCTGCATCAA
>DAOVSZ010000290.1 GCA_030627725.1 Desulfobulbaceae bacterium | reverse complement strand
GAACCCTTCCCGATAACGTCACCCTGATCCATCAGGACCTCCTGAAGGCTGATTTTCACCAGTTGGCGCACAAAGAGTGTGAGGGCGGCAGACTGAAAATTCTTGCAAACCTCCCCTATTCCATCTCCAACCCGCTTCTTTTCAAGCTGATAGAAAACCGTGATGTTATCGAATGGGCGGTCCTCATGCTGCAGAAAGAGGTCGCACAAAGGCTCACAGCCAAGGTCGGCACCAAGGAGTATGGCATCCTGTCGGTCCTGCTTGGGGCCAATGCCTCGGTGGAAAAACTGATGCAGCTCGGCCCGGCCCAGTTTCATCCGCGGCCAAAGGTGGATTCACAGGTTGTCCGCATCGTGTTCCACCCGAAACCGGAAAGAGTGCTTGCCCTGCCCTCCCATGATCATCTCCTCTTAAAAAAACTGGTAAAAACCTCCTTTCAGCAGCGCCGAAAGACACTTGTAAACTCGCTGTCCTCCGGTCGTTTCCTTGATCTGGAAAAACCGGCAATAGGAAAGATAATTAAAAAGGCGGGTCTCTCTCCCTCAATCCGCCCGGAAAGACTGACCGTGGAGGATTTTGTAAATCTGACCCGAGCATTTGAAGCTGTGAGAGACAATGACAAACCTGAGGTGACATGATGCAGAATTTCGTTTTTCAGAACCCGACAAAGATACTCTTCGGACGCGGCACAATCCCTGAAATCGGTCCTGAGACAGCACTCTTCGGCAAAACCGCTCTGCTTGTCTATGGCAGGTCCAGCATCAAAAAGAACGGCATCTACGACCAGGCGGTCGCATCACTCACCGACGCAGGGATACAAATCGTAGAACATGGCAATGTCCGCACAAACCCGGTCTTAAGCCATGTCCGAGAAGGGATTCTCCTGGCAAAGGAGCATAAGGTTGATGTCGTGGTGGCAATTGGCGGCGGCAGTGTTCTTGACAGCGCCAAAGCGATCTGTGCAGGCGCCATGGTTGAGCACGATGTCTGGCTTTTTTTTAAGGGAAAAAAAAGCGTTAAAACGGCGCTGCCTATGCTCTCGATTCTCACCCTGGCTGCATCAGGCTCTGAGATGAACAGCGCCATGGTAGTGACCAACGAAGAGACCGAGCAGAAATTCGGATTTGCCAACAAACTGCTCTACCCAAAAACATCAATTCTGGATCCGGAAGCCACCTTTTCCGTCCCTGCAGACTATACCGCCTTTGGCGCGGTTGATGCCATTGCCCATATCCTCGAGTTCTATTTTACCACCGAAGACCCGCATACGCCTGTTCACGACCGGTTCATGGAAGGACTTATCATCACAATCATGGAGAGCTGTGAACGGGTGCTCAAAGACCTTTCCGACTACCAGGGCCGGGCCGATCTCATGTGGTGCGCGACCCTTGCCTTAAACGGACTGACCGGCGCCGGACTCGGCAAGGTCGGGTTTCCCATGCACCTTATTGAGCACTCCTTGAGCGGCATCTATGACGTCCCGCATGGCGCCGGGCTCTCCGTGGTCATACCCGGCTGGATGCGTCATGCCTCACAAGAGCGGCCGGTGAAATTTGCTCAGTTCGCACAGAGGATTTTCAAAATCGCGGGAGAGGACACGGCAACCATGGCGGCAGAAGGCATCAGCCGGTTGGAAGCCTGGTTTCAATCGGTCAACAGCCCGACTGATCTTGGCGCACTTGATATCCCTGAAGCGGATATTCCGAAAATCGCTGAAAACTGTCTCGCCCTGGCCAAGGTCTGGCGAATGCGGGAATATACAAAGGAAAAAATTGAATCTATTCTGAAGCTGTGTTGCTGAGATGACAATCACCTTTATCTTTCACGGCGATCTGCCCGGGCTGCTATCGGTAAAACCTGATCATAACGGAGTGGTCAGACACACGACTTACCGGAGGGCCTCGATTAAAGACATGATCGAATCCCTCGGCGTCCCCCATACCGAGATTCAGGTCTTAAGACTCAGAGGAGACAAGATTTCTTTTGAGTATATTGTCCAGGACCAAGACCGGATAGAAGTATACCCTCCAACTCCTCCCTGTGATGTTTGCAAGCCTTCAATCCTTTGTCCCGACCCGCTTGACAGTGTCCGTTTTGTCGTGGATATCAACGTTGGAAAACTTGCCGCACTCCTCAGAATGGCAGGATTCGACACAGCCTTTCCTGCCAACGCAACCGACAATGAACTTGCGGCTCTGTCACACACGGAAAAGAGGATTCTTCTCACCAGAGACACCAGTCTTCTCAAAAGAAAAATCGTAACGCATGGCCGGCTTATCCGGGCAATCGAACCGGAAAACCAGCTCAAGGAGGTCCTCTGGCTCTACGGCCAAAAAAACCAGCTACAGCCTTTCAGCCGATGCCTCTGTTGTAATGAAAAACTTGTGCCTGTCAAAAAGAAGGAGATAGAGCACCGTCTTCTGCCGCTTACAAAAAAATATTATCACGACTTCCATCAGTGCACAAAATGTGACAAGATATTCTGGGCAGGGTCGCACAGGGAAAACATGGAAAAATATTTACGTATCTTCGAAGATATCAAGCCGGAAAATGCCGTCAACGAACTCTTCAACCAGGAAACGGATTAATCCTTGATCCAGTTCCGCAGCGCATCAACTATCTTCTGCGCCTGGTCCTTACTTGAGATATTGAATTTTCCCTGTGGGGTATATTCGTTGTTCAGCTTCCGATAACGGCGAATGGTAAATTTGTCAGGGCCATACTCATTCTTCTTCCTGTCCCACTGATGATATTTAAAAAGAATAGTCGACCACGCCCCTTTAGAGAGAATGGATTTATCCAGTTCCTTGACAAGCACAACCCCATCCTCTTCGTAATGTATTGTAATTTCATCGATATTTGATGCCATTTCGTCCTCCTGTATTTTTCAAGCCTCAACTTGATGTCTTCACCGCCTCGTTCAGTCCCCCGAGTAAACGTTCAGAAGTGCCGTAGATGTGCACCCATCCGGGCATAAACTCCAGCAGGGCTGACGGCTATAGTAGTCCTATGCCGGCAGTCCTGATCGCGTGCAGATGCGGCACTTCTGAACGTTTACACCGCCTCCAGCTCCTCCCAACGCCTGTACAGCATATCAACCTCATTCTGGGCAGGCTGAAGTTTCCGGCAGTATTCCTGCAACAATTCCGGATTATTCATAATTTCCGGCTGGTCGATTTTCTGTTTAAATTCCTCAAGAATTTCTTCGGCGTTTAAGATCCGCTCTTCGATCCCGTCCAGTTCCAGTTGTTCTTTATACGTTAGTTTCCGCTTTTTTCCAGGTATTTTTTTTGACTGTACCGTACTTTTAGAGTCTTTTTTACCCTCCATGTCCTTTTTGATATCAGCAAGAAACTGATAAAAGTCGGCATACAATCCGGCATTGCCCCTGCCATCCAGACCGAGTACCTGATCTGCGATCCGGTCCATAAGGAAACGATCATGCGTGACCAGAACAATGGCGCCGGGAAAGTCCTGTAGACTCTCTTCAAGAATATCAAGGGCAGGGATATCCAGATCATTGGTCGGCTCATCAAGCAGCAGAACATCAGCAGGCTCAAGCATCAAGCGGGCAATCAGGATACGCGCCTGTTCGCCGCCGGAAAGCCTGGAAACCGGCATCTCAAGCTGGTCCGGGCTAAAAAGAAACCGCTTTGCCCAGGAAACAACATGCAGGGAACGTCCCTGGAAGATAACCGAGTCTCCGGCCGGGGCAAGCGCCCTT
>DAOVSZ010000161.1 GCA_030627725.1 Desulfobulbaceae bacterium | reverse complement strand
ATTTTTAATTTCAGGCAGACTGCTCTCCTGACTCACAACATCAAAGAGAAAGAAGCGTTGTCCTGCCATCTCAGAATCAAAGTCAGGCATCTCAGCAACAAGCTGTTGCGAAAAGACATCCAGATGGGCCGCAATGGCATCGAGCTTCACGGTCGGATAGGTCATACCGGAATCAAAGCCTGAAAACCCGCAGACATGGCCCTTCCCATATATCGCTGTGGGAAGGCCATAGACGCGGCAGGTCACCGGTCGATACTCGTACAGCACGCATCTCTTTTCGTCGTTCAAAAGCGGACAGCGCACCCGCCATGTGGCGATCTCCTTTGACCGTTCTTTTAAATCCCGAGCCCCATCCAGCTCTTTTCTTTTTTCTTCCACTGCCGCACGCGCCTGATCAGCTCGCAACAAAACTCCCTCACGAACCACCTCGTCTTTGATCCGACGCCAATGATGGTTGATAAACATCGCCTCAACAAGGCTCACATTAAAACAGGCGTAACAGCAGTCAACGCATCCAGGCCCGCACGTCACCTCTGCAGGAAACTTCTTCCGCATTCCTGCAAAGACGGACTCCAGTTCCTGGAGCAACGATGTAAAGGATGTAAAGCAATCACCTGATTTCATTTTCACCTGTATCACAAATGTACTACAAAAAAATGCAGGGAGCATATTTTCACATGCTCCCTGCATTATATACTTCACTTTGTACAAAGGAAGGACTACTTCTCTTCAGACTGACCCCGTCCCTTGGCAG
This sequence comes from Desulfobulbaceae bacterium, assembly GCA_030627725.1. Taxonomy (GTDB): domain Bacteria; phylum Desulfobacterota; class Desulfobulbia; order Desulfobulbales; family DAOVSZ01; genus DAOVSZ01. The sequence continues at coordinate 5,663 of DAOVSZ010000161.1, read as the reverse complement.
CATACATCGTAGAACTGCCACTGGACCAGAATTCAACCTTTCCATCCTTTACCAGCTCATTGGCCGCATTTTTAATCTCACGTGGCTTTCCTTCTATCTTTTTATTCATATCCGCGAGATAGAGCTGCGGTTTTTTTGCTGTCATTAAAAGATCAAGAATCTTTGCTTTTAATTCTTCCCTATCAGCCATGGTGTTACCTCAGTATTCGGTTAAATTATTTTATATGGCTTGTGTACTTGAACTGAGTAGTTGTTCTCCAAGTATCATAGGCAAGGCGGTAGTCATCAATGCACTTGTCTGAGAACGGAATGTTACATTTTTCGAAGAACTTCTCCCAACCGATTCTCTCAGCCCAATCGCCGAGACGCTCGTATTTGTTAGCGTCTTTTGCGTAGACTTCAAGAATGTTCTTGACTGCGTCAACGGTCTCAGGCCAGCGCGGCGGAGTGTTGGGCAGGAAAGGAATGACCATTTTCGAGAACTTAGGACCTGATATCCGGTTGGAAATCTTGCCGCCGACCAGAATGGCAATACCGTCGCCTTCAGGATCTGCAAGCGGCATGGCAGGACACATGGTGTAGCAGTTACCGCAGAACATGCAGCGCTCTTCCTTAACAGTTACACTTTTTACTTCCTCGCCTTTTGTGTTGATGCCCTTCGCAGGTTTAATCGCTCCAAGAGGACAGGATGCGACTGCAAGAGGCAACTCACAGACAGCAGAAATGACATCGTTATCGATCAGCGGTGGCTTCCTGTGCACGCCGAGGATAGCGATATCAGAGCAATGTACCGCGCCGCACATGTTCAGACAGCACGCCAGAGCGATCCGGACCTGCGCAGGAAGGGTCATGCTGGTGAAGTAATCGAACAACTCATCCATGACCGCCTTGACAACACCGGATGCGTCTGTTGCCGGTGTATGGCAATGTACCCACCCCTGGGTGTGTACGACATTGGTCAACCCGGCGCCGGTGCCGCCGACAGGCATCATGCCATGTTTTGCGAGATCATCAAGGAGAGGCTGGAGTTTCGCTTCGCTGTCAACCATGAATTCCACGTTGTTCCTGGTTGTCCAACGCAGGAAGCCTTCACAGTGATCATCAGCGACCTTGCAGTAATCACGAATCAATTCGATACTGATAAGACGAGCGCATGCAATACGTGCGGTATAACACTCGGCGCCGGTCTCACTGACGTGTTTCAAGACGCCTGGCTGGGTAATCTCATGATACTTCCATTTGCCGTAATTTTCCTTGATGACAGGCGGAAAGTATTGCTCATAATGTGGTGGACCGATATCAGTGATTCTACCCTGCATCGGATTTTCTGGATCATAACCCATTTTCAAACCTCCTTATATTTCAATAGGACAAAAAAACATCTTTTATCGAGTGACTAAAGTTTCTTACATTGCGTGTCGTGCGCGATACGCCTTGACGTCACGCTCAAAACCGCCTGGGACCTCTTCTGATTTCCAGAAGACATAGGGGTTGGAGCGAGGCTCTTGGACGTGCTGCGGAATCGGTTCAACTTCCATGATCTGCAGGAAGGTCGGAAGTCCGATACGCTGGATTGACTCACCGATACGCTCACGGTTCTTGCCTTCTTCCATCCACCAGTCCCAGGTTTTCTCAAGGAGCTCTTTATAGTCTTCAAAACCGCCCTCTGGAGGATCACCTTCACCCGGGACCATTTTGACGAAAGGAAAGATCATGGTAGACATCTGTGCGCCGTCAAGGATCGGGGCCTTGGCGCCGATGAGGATGCAAGCGCCGGTGTCGGTGCCCGGGCGAAGCGCCTTAGGCATGACATTGATGCAGTGCATACAGCGGGTACATTCTGAGTTGTCGATCTTCAGATCATTGCCGGCCATGGTCATACAATTTGTTGGGCAAAGATCGATGACCTCTTTCTGAATGTCAAATGCGCCCCAGTCACGACCGGCATGCGCGCCGGCGTTAGGAGGTGAATTGCCTTTGATGTATTCCTGAACTTCCGCCTGGTCGATGCGGATATCATCCCTCCAGTTGCCGATGACGGAGAAGTCGGAGCGGACGCCGGCAGCAACACAGTCGTTCGGGCAGCCGGAAAATTTGGTCTTGAACTTGTACGGGAATGCCGGACGATGCAGCTCGTCCTGATAGGTCATGGTAATATCATAGCAAGCGGCCTGGGTATCGTAGCAGCTCCACTCGCAGCGGGCCTTGCCGATACAGCAGGAAGGTGTCCGGAGGTTGCCGCCGGAGCCGCCGAGGTCCATTTTAAGGTCATGGGTTGCTTCCCAGAAGATCTCTTCAAGCTGCGGGGTCGAGGTGCCGAGCAATACCATGTCACCGGTTGAACCGTGGAAGTTGGTCATACCGGATCCGCGCCTTTCCCACATCTCACAGATCCTGAGAAGGATATCAGTGCTGTAGAATTTACTGGACGGCTGATTCAGACGTACGGTATGGAAATGGGCAACGCCCGGGAACTTGTCCGGAACGTCTGAGTAACGGCCGATAATTCCGCCGCCATACCCGAAAACACCAACGATACCGCCGTGTTTCCAATGTGTAACTTTGTCTTTGTAGGAAAGCTCAAGCTGACCCAGAATGTCCCAACATTCATCTTTGGTCTCAGCCTGACGCTTCAGGTCCGTCACAAAACTTGGCCATGGACCGCTCTCAAGCTGGTCCAACAGGGGCGTATCATGCTTTGGCATTCTTTTACCTCCTTAAACGTAATTATTTATTATCCAACCTTAAAAACCAGACGCCGTATCGCGGCTCCATTGTTGTTTGAATGGAGACCGGAAAATACGGCTGGTTTTCCTCGCTCAATCCTGATTCCCCTCCGAATCGAAAGAAAACGCAAATTGAATCACTATTCATTTGTGTGACAATATCCCTCAATCCATTGTTTGTCAATAAAAAATACAGGTGAGGACACCCGATTTTTGCTTTCACCCTCCCACACCTACGACGACCCCATACTTTTACAATAAAATCAAATAGTTATTACCACAACACAGCCCTGAAAAAATCTTTTTCACACCTTTCCCCCCTTCACGCAGATACGAGACAAAAACAGCTATTTAAATGAAGAAACATTCATAGTTATGGATTTCTTTGCCCATTTTATGATAGATATTCTAAAAATCTAAAAATCGACAACCGGCTGAAATACCACAATGTTCGCGTGCGAGGCATCAGCCCCGAACCTTATTGAGACTGATGAGAGTGATCAAATGGAAATAACGTATCTCTTTGCCGACCCGGGCGAAAATAAGCCTGCCGGAAACCGGGACCTTTCCAAGCCCCTCATACTCTCACCATCTGAAAAACATCCCTTTCTCACCTTGAAACATTATTTCAATGCCATTAAGGAATTTCTCCTACAGGATAACGGACGTCATGTACTCGGGGCAATACATGAAATTACGGCAGCAGATATCTCTCTGCGCGATATCAGCCGGATCAATATCTGCAGTGAAAAACTCGGCGCTTTTTACCATATAGCGAGTATCGAATGCATCACCGGACAACACACTGTCAAACTTACCGTCACCGCAGCTGTGAGCGACGCCGGCAAAAAATGTCTTGATCAGGATTTTTCTGTTCTGAAACACCTGACCACAGACAATACCTCTCCTTACCTGCCGCGCCAATATACACATTCCACACTCACCGTTCACGAAGGAGAAGAGTCAGCAACAATTCTTATGACTCTCTCGGAATGGTTTGAAGACTTTCACGAGTGGCACCTCACCTCCGAAACAAAAAATGACGAACAGCAGATCGTTTTATGGGACATGATGCGCGGCAACAGGTTGCTCACCAAAAAAGAATCAACTGAACTCTTCAGACAGGTTGCAAAGATTCTGACACTCTCCTACGATGTCACGACATCAAAGCATATCGCACAGTGGCACCACGCTGCAGGTGATTTTATTGTCCGGTGCAGTGACAACCGCACGGATGTCCGTCTGACGACAGTCAGAGAATGTAAACCGATAACAGAGATCTCTCTGGATACGCCCGTGGCGCAGATGGCGGCGCTGATCTCTTTTTTTCTGGATTTAACGATCCGAATACGCATCGACAGGCTGAACGGGGTTGGCGAGACGGTCTGGTTCGACAGAGAATTCCTTGAGGCTGCTGTAACTGGTTTTTTTGAGGCGCTTCACATCAAGCAGAGCGAGACCGGAAACCTTCCTGCCGCGCCTGAAGATTTTCTGACTCTGTTACGCTCATTCGGCGCCGAGGAACTGGCAGCGCTCGCCCAGCCCCTCGTGGATCCTGACCGGCTGAAATCACAGGACGATCTGACGATGATCGTCTCAAAAATCGATTCGCACCTCAACGAGCTTCATAAGATCCTTGACATTTACGGCAGATAGACGCTTAATTTATTACATTGGCGGATGGACATGAATGAAGAACATCACATAACTTAAGGTATAATCAATGGCACGACCGAAAAAGATAAGAAGATGCGGCGGCAGTATGTGCGGAAAGGCATTCAAGCCGACCGGCACACCATTAAACGACCTCCGCCATATTCACCTTGGCAGAGATGAACTCGAAGCATTGAAGCTCTGTGATAAGGAAGGCCTTTTCCAGGAGCAGGCAGGGGAAAAGATGGGAGTTTCACGCGGCACGGTCCAGAGGATACTTGCTTCGGCACGCACGAAAGTGGCTGAGGCGCTGGTTGAAGGAGCGGCCCTGATCTTTGAGGAATCGGAGGGGGAGAGTTGAGCAAAACAAAAATCAGGGCCGCAAGAAGAAAAAAAAGAACTGTAAAAAAACTAGAAAAATTCATTCATGAACATTGATTTCAGTGAGCGTGTCCCTGACAGGTCATTGATGGTTCCATTGAAGCCAGACCGTTCTGAAGCATAGCCTGGATAACACCCTCTACATCATGATACCCGTCATGAGGGGCATAAAAAACATTAATTCCAACCTGCTGAAAAAACTGCAGCGGTCTTCCCCCTATCCCTCCCACAATAAGCGCATCAACGCCATTGTCCTGGAGTAATTTGACCGGGGCCATGCATCCTCCTTCCTGATGGTCAATGTTTTTGATCGTATCCACGCTTGCTATCTTGCCATCATCGATATTCACAACAGTAAAGACATCACAATGACCGAAATGATCGGATCGCTGTCCGTCAAGGCCGCCAGGATTATTTGTTGGAACGGCAACTTTCTTAAACTGCATGTACCTACCTCCTTAATCAATAATCAATTTTCAGCGAGGGTGAACAGTTGACCCATCGCTTTTTTATTTGTTCGACATATAGAATTGTAAGACCCGCCGACTCTCCTGTCAAGAAAGATTTTGTGCATATGCAAAAAATCTACTGGTTGAATTTTCCAGAAAAGGGTATTACTTAAGAATGAACGCGACATTCCAGAGGAAAGACTTTTCTCTGGGAGCTTTATTTCTTAACGTCTTTTTATCAGCCTGCAAAAGGCTATCTGCAACGAATGAGGTTGCATAACACCTGAGGATGAAAACAATGAGCAAAAAAATCGTTATCATAGGCGGTGTCGCCGCCGGACCGAAAACAGCCTGCCGCGTAAAACGTCTCATGCCGGAAGCAGAGGTAACAATCATTGATATGGACACTCTTATCTCGTATGGCGGATGCGGAATCCCTTATTATGTCTCCGGT
>DAOVSZ010000296.1 GCA_030627725.1 Desulfobulbaceae bacterium | reverse complement strand
TTACAAAAATGGTAACTATTCAGGTGGTGCTGAATACTTGGCCGAAACACCACCCTGTAACTGCTCAGCAGTGCTCCAGATGTGTGCAAGCAGGCTGGTGAACTATAGTAAATCTATGTGAGCCAGCCTGATCGTGCACAGATGGGGTGCGGCTGAGCAGTTACAATATACCAAAAAGATTAACGGGCGACAACAAAGGCCTCGGGAAACCCGTTTTCCAGCATGAACTTTTCCTCCACCTTGGCAGCCATAAAATTCCTTCCCCCAGGAACCTCAACCCCGTAATACTTATAATCTCCCCTGTCATGCACTGTTGTCCTTGGCGTTTTATCCAATTCGAGAAGCTTTTCTCGAAGAACCATTACATTCTCATGGTTCACAAAGGTACCGACATGCACAAAAAATTCTCTCTCAAAAAGACTTGGAATGCGATCCTTATCGTTCTTCTCCCGAGATGCATACGATCTCATTTCCGACAGAGTCTCCGACACACTGCGATCACCTTTACGGCTGCTGAATATCTTTTCTTCAGATGGTCTTCTGATGTCCTTTATCCGGCTGTTCCTGTGCTGTTCATAGCCGTCTCGCAACGCCACATACGGATCATAAGCTGCTTCCTTGAAATCTTCGTAATCTCCGATAGAAAGAGAAGTCGCATTGACCTGTTTGCCGGCATTAATTGCAACAGTCGAGGACGTGTTCCCACCTGAGAGGTAGGAAGTCGGGTTCAAAAAAGAGTCCCCGACAAAACCGATCGTATCACGGACATTTGAAGGGCCCAGAAACGGCCAGCAGATATATATGCCGCCTCCAAGACCATACACCCCCAAGGTCTGGCCAAGGTCTTCATCTTTTGTTTCAAGGCCAAACTCCTCTTTTGCCGGATCTCCAAGACCATACACACCTGCCGTTGAATTAATCAGAAAACGAGACATTTCCGTGCCGGAAGCAGCAAACTTGCCCTGCAGAAGATTGTTCACAATCCGGACGGGCGCCATCAAATTATGAAAAGCATTTTTAATGCAGCCTCGTATGTCTTCCGGCAGAACCGCGCCATATACCTGCGCTACCGGTTTCAACAGCCAGAAGTAGAGTTTGTCATTAAAATGGAAAAAAGCTCGATTGACAGGCTCCAGAGGGTCTGAGATTGAACCGTTCCGGTCCGCAGAGATTTCAGCGCTTTCATTGTCTTCAAAGTAGCTGTCATACTTTGCATCACTTGCCTGGGCCAAGCTGAAAAGAAGAGAGCACATCAGAAAAACAGCAACTACCGGAACGAAACATCTTTTTTTGGGCATTGAAAAAATCCCTCCCGGAATAAGGTAGATAAAAAAAATCAGGATATATTACAAATCTCCAAATATGTACTTGCTGATAAGTTCCTCAAGATCAATTGCTGATTCAGTCTCAAAAATAACGTCTCCTTCAACAAGCATATCGCTCGAACCACCCTGCAGGATCTTTATGTATTTGTCTCCGATAATTCCCTGCGTTCGAATGGAGGCAATTGCATCGTCAGTAATCTCAACTCCTTTATCGATCAGCAGGATGACGGTGGCTCGGCTGTCATCTCCCAGATAGACATCCGACACCTTGCCGACACAGACGCCGGCGATCTCAACTGTTGTCCCTGGTTTCAGCCCGGAGACACTGTCAAATTCAGCATTGACGGTATACCTTTTTTCCATTGAAAAAAAGGAAAACTCCCCAAACTGGAGGGAGATATAAACAAAGGACAGAAATCCGGCGATCATAAAAATACCAACAATAAAATCTATACTCACTTTTCTCATAGCATCTATTCCAGTGTGATCACATGTATAATCAATGTCTGCAACGGGTTATCTTAGGAACTTATTCCAACCCCATACTCTTATAGACTCGGCCCATGGTTTTTTCGACGAAATTTATGATTTCAGGAACCTCACTGGCCTGAATATCATCAGGGCTGTCAAATGAAAAAAACTTTCCTTTATGCAGAATCACCACTTGATCAGCCAGATTGAAAATCTTCGGAATATCATGGCTGACGATTATAGAGGTATATCCATACTCCTGCTGGGCACGTAAAAAGAGCTGATATATTTCCATTGATTTTTCAGGGTCCAAGCCGGTGGTCGGCTCATCGAACAGCATAATTTTAGGACGCAGTTGCAACGCTCTTGCCAGTCCGACCCTCTTTTTCATGCCACCGGAGAGCTGAGCAGGATATTTGTGTTCATGGCCTTCAAGTCCGAACTGAACAAGAGTTGACATCACACGTTGGTTTATCTGCTCTTTGTTCAGGGCGGTCCTTTCCTCTAAGGGCAATGCAACGTTATCAAAGACCGACAGAGAATCAAGCAGGGCCGAACTCTGAAACAACACACCAAAGTCAGCCCGCACACGGTTTAATTCTTTCGCCCGCATCCTGGTGATATCTTTGCCGGCAACTCTTATCTTACCGGAATCAGCCTGCATCAACCCCAGGATCAACTTTAGAGTTACGCTTTTACCCTGTCCGGAGGCGCCGGCAATCACGGTTGTCTTTCCTTCAAAAAATGTAAGGTTGACGCTATCAAGGACTCTCTGCTCCCCGAAGGTCTTCACCACATCCCTGAATTCAATGATGGGCCTGATCATAGAAGCACCGAGGTGATAAGAAAATCCCAAATCAAAATAGCAATCGACGAAAAGACGACCGCCTGTGTCGTCACCTTGCTGACCGCCTCGGCCCCGTAACCGGCATTCCGGATTACATGAACAAAATAGCCTCGGCCTGCACATATCCAGACAATGAGGAGAGCAAAGACAAATGACTTGATGATACCAAGATTTATGTCCTTATTGACAACACTCGATTCCATGCCGGAAAAATAGGCGCCGGGGTTAACGCCAAGCAGCCCCACTCCGGCAAAATATCCTCCGCAGATGCCGAACAGATCGAAAAACAGGGTGAGAATAGGAATTGAAATAATGGTTGCCAAAAATTTCGGCGTAATAAGGTATCGAAATGGGTCAATCGCCATACATTCAAGAGCATCAAGCTGCTCAGAATTTCGCATAATGCCAATCTCGGCACACATGGCGGACCCAGCCCTTCCAGTTACCATGAGAGCGGTAAGCACCGGACCCATTTCGCGAAAAAGACTGAGCGCGACAGCAGAACCGAGCAGACCTTCCGAACCAAATTTACGGAGAGAATAATAGCCCTGTACGCCGAGTACCATACCGGTGAAAGCGCCGGTAAAGAAGATAACCCAAAAGGAATTCACACCGATGAGCCGGATCTGTCTCACCAGAGCGCCAAAACGAAATGGCCGTTTGAAAACCCCGGTCAGGGCAAAAAAAAGAAAAAATCCCATTCGCCCAATATCATGCAGATAGTAAAGGGAGATGTTGCCGATTTTACGGACGAATTGCGCCATATATATTTTAACAAGAAAAAGACGGGGAGCGGTCACATTCTAATGAAATGTAGCTGTCACAGGGG
>DAOVSZ010000197.1 GCA_030627725.1 Desulfobulbaceae bacterium | reverse complement strand
TGGCGCTCTCCATCTCTATTTATGTAGCATTGCCACTTGTGGCTGGATACATCTCAAGAAGAGGAATTATCAAGACAAAGGGCATGGAGTGGTTTCAGGAAAAGTTTTTACATGTACTCACACCACTAACCATTATTGCTTTGCTAACAACTCTTGTTCTCCTGTTCAGTTTCAAGGGGGACGTTATTCTGCACAACCCATTGACTATTGTCTGGATTGCCATTCCTCTTTTCATCCAGACAATCCTGATTTTCGGTCTTGGTTATGGTGCCGCAAAAATATTTAAACTCCCGTACCAAGATGCTGCCCCGGCAGCAATGATCGGTGCATCAAATCATTTTGAAGTTGCAATCGCCACTTCAACAATGCTGTTTGGTCTCTCATCCGGAGCAGCTTTAGCAACTGTTGTAGGCGTACTCATTGAGGTGCCAGTTATGTTGATGCTGGTAAAATTTTGCCTCAGAACACAAAATTATTTCCCGAAGAGTATAAGGCAATCCTGATAGCAAAAATGCCGAACTGGAATGCACTGGAATGGGGTCGGACCAAGCTAACCGACTGATTTCGCTTCTTAAAGGATAAAAAACGAGTACGTCCCCCAATACGACACAATACCCCTTCTTTTATTCCCTTTTATTTTCTCTTTTATTTCTTTGGGCGGGGAAATATCATCAAAATGCCAATAATACCGCAACTGGCTTTCATTCTTGACAAACTCCTTTCGTGTGTATAAAATATACAGAACATACACATTAACATAAAGAGAGGTGCAAGATGAGAACAAACATAGTTATTGATGACAACTTAATGGCGGAAGCTTTAAAGCTTAGTGATGTTAAAACCAAAAAGAGTGTTGTTGATAAAGCTTTAAAATTATTAGTCCAAGTCCAAAGACAAAAATCTATAAGAAAATTAAAAGGAAAATTAAACTGGGAAGGTGACTTATCTGAGATGAGGATGGATTAATGGTCTTAGTCGATTCCTCAGTTTGGATAAATTATTTTAATGGACAAGTCACTTGGCAGACAGAAATCTTAGATCAGATGTTACTACAAATCCCTGTACTTACAGGAGACTTAATATTAACAGAAGTACTTCAAGGGCTTAAAAATGATAAAGACTACAAAAAAGCAAAAGAGGCTATGAGTATATTGTCATGCAAACAAATGGGCGGCTATGAGCTGGCAATTAAAAGTGCTGAAAATTACAGAAAATTAAGAAAAAAAGGCATCACAGTAAGAAAAACCATAGACATAATTATTGGCACATTTTGCATAAATGAAAATATACCTTTACTGCATGATGACAAGGATTTTGAACCAATAGCTGAATATCTATCACTGAAAACGATTTCCCAAAGCATCGTGCATTAATTTATAAAATCGCCCAGGGAAAAAGGGGACACAGGAAAAAGCGGAAAAGGCTCTTGGTTGCAAACTGGCTGTTGCTTAAAAGTTTATTTTTTTGCTCAATTTATTCGTGAGAGTTCAGAATTCAGGAGAAACCTGCGAAAAAAACTCCATTCTGCTTCTGACTCCTGGCTTCTGGATTCTGTTTTGACCTATCTTTTCCTTAACCTGATTGATTTCGGTGTAACCTCCAGCAGTTCGTCGTCATTGATAAACGCAATGCAGTCTTCGAGGGTCATGGCGACCGGCGGGGTGAGGACGACGTTTTCGTCCGACCCTGAGGCGCGCATATTGGTCAGTTTTTTGCCCTTGGCCGGATTGACCACAAGGTCTTCTTTCCGGCAGTGCTCGCCGACGATTTGGCCGGCATAGACCTTGATGCCCGGCCCAAGGAAGAGTCTGCCGCGGTCCTGGAGGTTGAAAAGGGCATACGCTACGGTTGTGCAGTTTTCCTTGACCGTGAGAACGCCGTTTACGCGGTTTATGATATCTCCGGCATAGGGGCCGTATTCGGCAAAGACGTAGTTCATGATGCCCATCCCTTTGGTGAGCGTCATGAATTCCGAGCGGAAGCCTAAGAGTCCCCGGGTGGGGATCTTGTAGACCAGCCGCGTCATATCGTTTTTCTGGTTCATCTCAAGCATCTGGCCCTTGAGCGCGCCGAGTTTTTCTATCACCGCGCCCTTGTACTCCTCCTCAACATCAATGGTCAACTCTTCGAACGGCTCTAGGGTTGCGCCGTTCTCTTTTTTCAAGATAACTTCCGGCCGTGTTACCTGAAGCTCATAGCCGTCTCGTCTCATTTTTTCAATCAGGATGGACAGGTGCAGTTCTCCCCTGCCGGAAACGCGGAATCCGACTGCGGTCTCAAGCGGTTCCACCACAAGGGCGACATCAGCCAGGGTCTCACGGCGCAGTCGTTCTTCGATGTGTCTTGAGGTGACATATTTCCCTTCCAGGCCTGCGAAGGGAGAGTCGTTTGGGATAAAATTCATGGAAATTGTCGGCGGATCGATTTCAATCAGCGGCAGTGGAGCAGGGGAGTCAGGATCTGTAAAGGTGACTCCGACAGTCACGTCATCCATACCGGCAACAGCAACAATCTCTCCTGTGCCCGCCGTCTCGATCGGGACTTTGTTGTCGCATTCAAAGCGGAATATCTTGGTGATTCGGGCAGGCGCTAAAGAGCCGTCCCGTTTTGCCATTACGATATTCTTGTTGATGTTCATGGCGCCGTTCACCACCTTGCCGATCCCGAGCCGGCCCAGGTAGGGTGAGTAATCGATAGTGTTGACCTGCATCTGCAGCGGGGCGTCGTGAGCGCCGGAGGGGGGCGGCACATGGGCGATGATTTTTTCCGACACCGCATCCATAGTGGCGCTGGTTCCGTCAGGGGTGTCCATGGCATATCCTGCTTTGGAAGAGGCATAGACAACTGGGAAATCGAGAATCTCGTCCGGTGCGTTCAGCTTGACAAAGAGATCGAATACCTGGTCAACAGCCCAGTCGCAGCGGGCAGCAGGTTTGTCGATCTTGTTGATGACCACAATCACCGGCAGGTGGGTGGCGAGCGCCTTTTTTAAGACAAAATAGGTCTGCGGCATGGGGCCTTCCTGGGCATCTACCAGAAGCATGGCGCCGTCCGCCATTCTGAGCACCCGTTCGACCTGCCCGCCGAAATCAGCGTGGCCCGGGGTATCTATTATATTGATCCAGTAGTCCTTGAACCGGTAAGAGCCGTTTTTTGAGGAAATGGTGATCCCCCGTTCACGTTCCAGGTCCATGGAGTCCATCAGCCGTTCGGCAACTTTCTGGTTTGCACGGAACATGCCGCTTTGTTTGAATAGCTGGTCTACAAGAGTGGTCTTCCCATGGTCGACATGGGCGATAATCGCTACATTTCTGATAAATTTCTGGTCCACTGTGTGCTGCCTTTTGTGTTGTAAGGATATAAAAAAAGAGGCTCCTGGCAGGTTCGTCTGCAGGAGCGGTCAGGGGTAGACGGAAAAACAAAATATATTAAACAACTTTTGACAGGATGGCAAGGAGAAAAAGTATCAGAGCAGTCCTGGCCTCGGCAGGATTTCATAATTACGGTTTGCCGGAATTATAAATGCATCTGTCTTTCAAGGATCCGGTCAAGCTGTTCCTTGCTGATGTGTCCTTCCTCGACAAGGATCTCGCCGATTTTTTTGCGTGGTTTTATGACAGGAGGTTCTTTTGGGATAGCAAAGGTAATGGAAGCGCCGCCTTCGGGGTTTGCGGCGGCAAATATATTACCCCGATGTGTCAAGACAAACTCCCTGGATATGGCCAGGCCAAGGCCTGTGCCGCCGTCTCCGGTTTTGGTTTTGCTGCTCTGAATAAACTTGTCGAACACCGCTTCAAGTTCATCATCAGGGATGCCGATGCCTCCATCTTTGACCGTTACCGAGACGGCCGGGAGAGGAGCGCCGCCGTCCCCGCCGTCCCCGCCGACGCCGGGGACGACAGTGGTGTCGGTGTCAAAGGAGATGCTGATGGTTTTGCCTTCCGGGGTGAATTTGATCGCGTTGGAAAAGAGGTTGCGGATGACCTGGAGTATCTTGTCGCTGTCGAAGTACGCTGTCGCATCACCCTCCGGCGGGATAATGTTCAAGGTAAGGCCCTTGCCCTGCAGCAGGGTATCGACTTCACCTGCCGCGGTTTTCACTGCCTTTACAAGATCGTCTTTTTTCATCTCGAAGTTCATCCTGCCGGACTCCAGTTTGGACAGGTCGAGCAGGGCGTTTAAAAGGTGCAACAGTCGGTTTCCGCTTTCGTTGATACGGGTAAAGTAGTGTTCCAGTTTCGCAGTCGGGGCCTTTTCGATCTTTTCCATGCCCATAGCGGAAAAACTCAATATTCCATGCATGGGTGTTCGCAGTTCATGGCTCATATTGGCAAGAAATTCGCTTTTTGCCTTGTTTGCCCTTTCTGCTTCCTCTTTTGCCCGAGCCAGCGTCTCTTCTGCCATTTTGTGTTCCGTGATATCTATAAAGGCCTCAAGCAGTACCTCTTCCCCGTCAAGGATTATCGGCATTGCTGTTTTCTGGACCGGGATCTTCCGGCCGTCAGCAGCCAGGAGTATCTTTTCCGAGGCATCGACAACCTGTCCGAGGTCCCATACCGGGCATTTGTCGACCTGGGCCGGGCAGAAATGTTCATGGCAGATTTGGCCGATGACCTGGTCTTCGCTTTTTTTCATCAGTTCCAGAGCAGTCTTGTTTGCCCTCCGGACTTTTTTGTTTTTATCAATCACGACAACGCCGACCGGCATGCCCTTTAAGATCGTTTCCGTTGTTCCCAGCGCTTTCTTGACCGACTCTTCAGCCTGTTTTCTCTCAGCGACCTGGCGTTCGAGTTCACTGGTGCGCGCCCTGACCTTTTGCTCGAGGTCTTCGTTGCTTTTCCTGAGTGACCTGTTCAGGTCAAAAATCGTACTGAAAAGGGTCCCGATGAGAAAGTGCAGGGCAAGAAAGAGGATGACCAAAAGGACCGCTGTAATCATGATCGAGGTCAGAAAAAAATTGTGAAAGCTTTTCTGTTCTTCCGTGATGTTTAAAGGGAGGAGGATCTTGGCAATCGTTTTCCCCTGTCTGTTGGTGATGTTGATATCGGTCAGAAAAATAAAGGTTTCATCATCTATGGTGACACGCTGATTGCCGGAGTCGAGGTTGAAGTCGCCTGGAAGTTTGGTGTAGAGATCCGGATTGTCGGGGCATAGGTGGTAGTCACCCAGTACAAAGTGGTTTTTCGGGACAGTTGAATCAGTGGGGTAGATGGAGTTGACGGCGAGCGCGGGTTCCGCATGCATAGTAGTCTCGATGGATTTTTTGAGCTGCTCGCCGCTGATCACAAAGCCGACAGCCCCGATATAGAGGTCTTCGAGGAAAATCGGCTGAAGAACACTGTAAAAAATCTTGTGCAGGCCTGCTTCATAGCCGGCGGTCTGCTTGTGGGACACGTTGATTTCGTGCATCAGAGGGCTGCCTCCTCTGAAGAGGACGTTTTTTAAAAAATCCTGGGTGCTGATATGGGTAAAAACCGTATTGTCGGGCAGGACGAAATAGAGGCTCGAGAAAAAGGGATTTTCCCGATGAAATATTTTGAAAAAGGGGCGTGCGAGTTGTTGCAGCTGCTCTTTGTCCCTGGTTGCAAGGGCGTTGATGATCGCCCGCCTTTTTTGAGAGGCCTGGGGGTTGATAAAACTTTGAATGCGAGCC
>DAOVSZ010000164.1 GCA_030627725.1 Desulfobulbaceae bacterium | reverse complement strand
GCATCGACACCCCCTGAAGCTGTCGGCAGAAAAACAAAACACAACACAAGGACCAGACAGGGAGCAACCTTCCGAAATTTCTTCGACGCGGAACACATTCTGCGGATCATGACTTTCTCCTGTTTAAATCAATGGAATCGAAAGGCTCGCGACATGAGATAACTGAATTCAGGTGAATTATATCATGCCTGCTCTATAAGGTCGAATAGATCATAAAAAAAAGGTAACTATTCAGCTGCACCCCATCTTCGGAGTCTCCGCTAACGCTCCGCTTACCTGAACGATCAGCCCTGCTCACATAGGCGGGCTATAGCCTCGCAGGCCTGCTTGTCCAGGTAAGCGCAGACTCCGAATCTGGGGCACATCTGAAAGTTACGGAATGGTGTTTAGGCCAAGTTTTAAGCTCGACCTGAATAGTTACAAAAAAATAACCCATGACGCAACAACATTGACTAATCCCGCACTTAGGGGTACTTTGTCGTTCTACAAAAGAGTATCCTTTATTACTTGAAAATCAAGACGGCCCGTAAAGATATGAAGATAACAGATACACTGAAACTGATGACACTCCCCCTTGTTCTCTTATTTGCCTTAGTCTCCTGTGATACCAGAGATGAAGGACCTCAACAGCTCATTCATCGGGCGGAACTCGACCAACCCGCGCCACCCTTCTCACTCATGGATTCCAAGGGAAATTCATGGAGTCTCGCGGACATGAAAGGAAAGGTGATCTTTCTCAACTTCTGGGCCACCTGGTGTCCTCCTTGTCGTCAGGAAATGCCGGCCATGGAAACGCTCAACAAATCAATGACGGGCAGGCCCTTTCAGATGATCACGATTTTAACAAACGATGATCCGGCACGCGCACGGAATTTCGTCGATCAGATTGGCGGCGCCTTTCCGGTGCTCATAGACCCGTCATCGGAAACTGCTGCGCACTATGGCATAACCGGAGTGCCGGAGACCTTCATTATCGATAAAAACGGCATTCTACGCGAGAAATATATCGGCCCAAGGCCCTGGGAGTCCGACTCAGCCAAACAGATGATTGAAAATTATCTTAAGTAAAAAAATGAAAAAACCTATTGACTCTCGGCATACAACATCGCCTATACTTTAAAGGAGAACCCATCAATAAAAACAAACTCGTAAAAAGTCGAATGCGAAGAATTCGTCTTCAATGATTTCAATAGGATATAAACGGTTAACGCGTCCGTCTCGCGCTTTTCGAAGTCTCACTACGTTCGCTATCTGCGAGACCGACAATAAAAACATACTCGCAGGTAAGCGAACTTTATGAAAGGCATACGCAAAAAAAAATCAGGCATCCTTCCAGGATATGCCCTCTTTCTTCTTTTGTTGCTGACGATAGTTACAGAGGCGGCCGTTGCCCATGACACCTTAATCCTGGCCGTGCATCCCTATCTCCCTTTTTCGGAACTGCAGAAAAGGTTCAGCCCTCTGGCCGAGTACCTGGGTAAAGAAACGGGAAGTCCCGTCATTGTCAGGGTCGGGTCCGACTATCAGGAGCACATCGATGCCATTGGCAAAAACTATGTCGACATTGCCTACATGGGGCCTGCAAGTTACGTCAAAATGGTTGAAAAATATGGCGGGAAGCCATTGCTGGCCCGCTTAAGCATCAACGGATCACCGCACTTCAGAGGCTTTATCATTACCAGAAAAGACAGCCCATTCCATTCCCTGGCAGACTTGAAAGGACGCTATTTTGCCTTTGGAGACCCGAACTCCACCATGAGTCATCTCGTGCCGCGTTTCATGCTTCTCGAAGCAGGGGTACAAAAGAATGACCTAAAAGGATTTGAATTTTTAAGAAGCCATAACAATGTCGTTCTTGGTGTTTTATCAGGCGACTTTGACGCCGGAGCGATAAAAGAGGAGGTATTTCAAGCGTTTTCCAATCAGGGTATTCGGAAACTTGCAACCTCTCCATCCCTTTCCGAACATATCCTTGTGGCGAGCAGCTCGCTTCCGGAACAAAAAATTACAGCACTTCGGCAGGCGCTTTTTCATCTGCCTTCGTCAAAAGACGGCAAACAGGTCCTCAGTTCCATCAAATCACAACTCACGGCTTTTGTCCCGGTGCAGGATTCGGATTACGACAATCTGCGCCAAATCCTTGACCGACTGAAGAAAGAGGATGGTATTCAGTAGATGCGCTTCATATTCAACCATAAAAAAGGGCTTGCTCCCTGGTCGCTGCTTCTGTTTTTTGCCCTGACGCTTTTCGTCATGGGGAAAATAATGGTTTCCAGCAACTGGCAAGAGAGAGTGGAGGAGGCAAAAGCCCAAGGGAAATCCGACCTTGCCTTTCTGGAATTCGAGGTCCGCATGCACCTTCAGAACCGTGATTACGAGGCGATACGGGAACTTATGTCCCGTTGGGGAAAAGAACATACCGCCAACATTGTGGAACTCAAACTCGTCGCCGAAAACGGGTATCTTCTCGGGCATTACACGCGTCCCCAGCATGTCGGCAAAACATTCATCCTGACAAAGGACATTGAGTACTCCTACAAAAACAGCGCCACCCTGACGCTCCTCTGCGACCTGTCATCCGCCGAGAAAAGTTCCAGGCGATATCTTTTGCAGGTAGGCCTTGCCGGTCTGTTTATTCTCCTCTTCTTCGCATATGTCCTCCGGCAGACCCAGCGCTCCCAGCGCGAAGCGGAAGAACTTGACAGAACGAACGTACGGCTGCAGGAAGAGATAGTGCACCGCAATGAAACTGAAAGGGCCTTAAGAAAGAGCAAGGAAGACTGGGAAAAAACTTTTGACGCAATAAGCGACGTTGTTGTCCTGCAGGATTCGGACTTGCGCACGGTCCGGATCAATCGCGCAGGGTGCGCACTGCTCGGGGCCACGGAAGAAGAGCTTGTGGGCAAGCACTGTTATGAAATATTTCACGGCACATCCGTGCCCTGCCGGGACTGTCCCGCACAAGAGAGTGTTAAGGGCTCCAAGTCCTGTATAAAAGAGACCCACATTCCCAGGCTGCAGAAAACCTTTCTGACCTCAACATCCCCCATTTTCACGGACCAGGGTGATCTGAAGGGTTTTATCTATCTGGCCAAGGACATTACCGAACTGAAAAGCCTGCAAAGCCAGCTCAGACAGTCACAAAAAATGGAGGCCATCGGCGCCCTGGCAGGCGGCATCGCCCACGACTTTAACAATATTTTAAGCGCCGTGCTCGGGTACACGGACCTTGCGCATCTGGAGGCGCCCGAAGGTTCGGCGATTCAGCAGAAATTGGCCGCCATTCGCGAGGCCGGCAACCGGGCAAGAGATCTCGTGCGACAGATACTGCAATTCAGTCGACAGACGTCAACGGAGAAAAAAGCGCTCAACATCGCAACAATCGTCAGGGAGGCATTGAAGCTGATCAGGGCCTCCTTGCCGTCCTGCATTGAATTGCGTCACAACATCCCGTCCCGGTCTCCACAGATCATTGCAGACCCTACACAGATCCACCAGATTGTCATGAACCTCTGCACCAATGCCTATCATGCGATCGGCGACAACGACGGTCTGCTCTCTATTGATCTTACAGAGGTCGATGTGACGGAAGAAAAAGAAGCACACGTCGGCACTCTGCATGTCGGCAGGTATCTCAGGCTTTCGGTAAATGATTCGGGACACGGCATGAAGCAGGAGACGCTGGAACATATCTTTGATTCCTTTTTCACCACCAAGAAAAACGGGACAGGCACAGGAATGGGCCTTTCTCTTGTCAAAGGAATTGTCCTGGAATCCAACGGGGCATTGACGGTTTCCAGCGCCCCGGAAGTAGGCACGACCTTTGATGTCTACTTCGCATGTGCAGGCGAAGAACCGGACACGCTAGAGGAACAATCAGTCATTCCGGAACTCCCGACCGGCAAAGGCCGTATCCTGTTGATTGACGATGACCATACCCTTGTGGAACTGGGCCAGCAGATGCTCTCATCTCTTGGCTATGAAGTCACGGGCACCAGCAAATGCGTTGAAGCGGGAATGCTTTTTGCCGACAATCCGGACGCATTCGACCTGGTGATCACAGACCAGATGATGCCCCGCATCAAGGGATCGGAACTGGCAAGGGAATTTCTTGCCATCAGGCCCGATATCCCGATCATTCTCTACACAGGGCTCAGCACGTCTTTATCCGACAAGGAAGCCGGGGAAATAGGCATACGGGCCGTTCTGCGAAAACCGCTCAGCATTTACCATCTCGCCAATGAGATTAA
This sequence comes from Desulfobulbaceae bacterium, assembly GCA_030627725.1. Lineage (GTDB taxonomy): Bacteria > Desulfobacterota > Desulfobulbia > Desulfobulbales > DAOVSZ01 > DAOVSZ01. The sequence goes on along the minus strand of DAOVSZ010000164.1, from coordinate 2,128 downwards.
TAAGATTCTGGCATCGGATCAATAGAAAGTGGCCGTATTAAGCGGACTCAGGTGATTACCCATAGACCGTAATCAACACTACCCCTCCGAACATGCACAGAACCCCAAGACCCCTGTTTTTAATCCCGCCCTCTTTTAAGATAATCCAGCTCAAAATCACGCTGAACAGGATACTGCTTCTTTTTATCGCTATCATGTATACTGCCGTGGCAAGAGCGATTGCAAGACCGTGACAGCTGACATGGGTCACCAGAAGACCGCCCAGCCACATCCCTTTTTTTCTGCATCGACGAAACAAATCGACCTTTATAACACCGAACATCAGCATACCGAGAAGCAGGGTCGCATTGAACACCAGGAAAAAGAAAAAGGTAAAAAACAACGGCGACGAATGGAGCATGGCCAGCTTGCCGAGAACAGCGGCAAAGGAAAAGAGAAAGGCCACGATAAACATAAGCCAGGAGCCTTTTTCATAGAGAAGAGCGGTGATCGGTTTCAGATACCCGTCTTTTGCCTTGTCCAGATTCAGAACGTAACTGCCGACAACAATCAGCAGGGTCCCCAGGCCGCCCCAGAGGGTAACGGTCTCACCCAGAAAGAGAAAGCCGGTCAAAACCATGAAGACAGGTGTAAAGGCAAGAAACGGCACGGTGAGAGAGATGGGAGAGATGCGGATGGAATACATGTACATGACATATGCAACCGAATTCAAGGGCAGTGAGATGAAAAAAGTCCACCAGAAGGTCCGGTCGAGTTCCGGCACCGGCACAAAAAAACAACAGAGAGCAAGGACCGGCAACGCCCAGAAGAGCTCCAGAGCAGCGATCTCAAGCGGCGTCTGATCAGAAAACAACGCCTTGACCGAAACATCCCTGACGGCGACGGCAAGGGCGGTCATTATGGAAAGAAAAAACCAGAGCATATTCTGAAACTGCCTTCTCGACTTAACGTTTTTTTTACATTATAACGTATAATACTATAACCGCCTGTTAAAACTGAACATGATAAAGGAGCAAAGAGAATGCTTGCAAAAATCCGGAGCGGCGCTGTCGCGGGCGTTGACGGCCTTCCGATCGAGGTTGAGACGGATATCGCCTTCGGCCTACCGACCTTTTCCACCGTGGGTTTGCCGGAAGGAGCGGTGCGGGAGAGTAAAGACCGGGTCAAGGCGGCGATAAAAAACAGCGGGTATGAATTTCCGAACCGTCGCATCACCGTCAACCTTGCGCCTGCCGATGTCAAAAAAGCCGGGGCCGGCTATGACCTGCCGATCGCCATCGGAATTCTCGCTGCTTCGGAAGCATTCAAGAGCCGGACCCTTGATCAATACATGGTTGTCGGCGAACTTTCTCTTGACGGCAGTGTCCGGCCGACCCGAGGCATCCTGCCGATGGTGATGGCCGCCAGGGACGCCGGGCTTGCCGGCATCATCGTACCGCAGGAAAACGCCTCTGAAGCTGCTGTGGTATCCGGGATCAAGGTCATCGGCGTCGAGACCCTGCACCAATCCGTTGAATTTCTTGCAGACATTATTCCGGTTGCGCCTACCGAGGTCGATATTGACCGAATCTTTAGAGACAACATTGACCACGAGGTTGATTTTTTTGAAGTAAAGGGACAGGAACATGTAAAACGGGCCATGGAAATCGCCGCGGCCGGCGGCCACAACGTCCTGATGAAGGGACCTCCCGGATCAGGAAAAACCATGGTGGCCCGCCGCATGCCCACGATCCTGCCGGACCTGACCTTTGAAGAGGCCCTTGAGACAACCAAGATATACAGCGTCATGGGCCTGCTCCCGGGAAACAAAGGTCTGCTTACGGCCCGGCCATTCCGGGCCCCGCACCATACGAGCTCCGACGCCGGGCTCATCGGCGGCGGCCAGACCCCGCGGCCGGGTGAAATATCGATCGCCCATAACGGAGTGCTTTTCCTGGACGAATTTCCCGAGTTCAAGAAAAATGTCATCGAAGCCCTGCGGCAGCCCTTGGAAGACGGTATGGTGACCATTGCCAGGGCCTCCTCATCGGTCAGCTTTCCGGCCCGTTTCATTCTAATCGCGGCCATGAACCCCTGTCCCTGCGGCTACCTTGGCGATCCGAAGCATGACTGCACCTGCACCGCCCTG